>CAJMQZ010000007.1 GCA_905215595.1 uncultured bacterium | reverse complement strand
ACACCCCTCCCTGCCTCTGGCCCAGCGGAGCGTCCCTGCACGCTTGCGGCAAGCAATAACTTTCCCCGCAGCAACGCTGCAAATTCAGCTCATCACCGCAGCTATTTCCCGATATTACACGCAAAGCAGCCGCTGCACGACAAGGCACAGCGGCTGCTTTGTTATTGCGGATAGGAAGGGAGGTTGAAAAATGCTGTCGGAGTAAAAGGGGAGTTTATGCCATATCGCGGCAGGTCACAATGTCAGCCCCGGTGCCGCAGACGTTGGTCAGCACCACATCACCCACATGGATGGGCGCGTGCAGCACCACGCTGTCCAGCGCAGCGACAACCTCAGCCATCTGTCCTTTGGGCACGGGCTTGGAGGTCTTGACCGGGCAGCGGGAGTGCAGGCAGCCCTCGGCGCGCACGGTGCTGGTGATGATGCGGGTGGGGTGGGTCAGCTCTTCCTTGCCGTAGGCGATGCCGTTGGGGCAGCCATTGCCGGTCACCTTGTAGTCGTTGGCTTCATCCACCTGCAGATGGCAGCCCTGAGGGCAGCAGGTGCAAATTACTTCTTTCATATCGCTCATGCCTCCTCGATCTCAATGGTCACTTCGTCCACGGGGGCTCTGTCCAGCAGCACTCTGGGCAGGGCAATGTGCTCCATCTCGCCGGGGGCAAGGCGGTCGCGCTTGAAGCGTGCGATCACCGTGTCACCGCTCTTGACAAGGATGGTGCTCTTGCCGCAGATGCGGCGGACGCGGAAGGAAACGTTGGTGCTCTTTTCCACGCCTTCCAGACGGATGCGCTGCGGCAGGGTGTAGCCAAGGTCTGCGCCGGGCTTCACGGTCAGCACACGTCCCTCGGCCACGGGGCCGTTCTGGACGTAGTTGGCAGCAGCCACACCGGCCAGCTCGCTTTCGCCGGAAACAAAGTCCACCAGATCGTGCACCTGCACCACGTTGCCGCAGGCAAACACGCCGGGAATGCTGGTCTCCATGTTTTCGTACACGATAGCACCCTTGGTGCGGGGATCCATCTCAATACCGGCCTGTTTGGTCAGCTCGTTCTCGGGAATCAGACCCACGCTCAGCAGAATGGTGTCCACATCAAACTCCATCTCAGTGCCGGGGATGGGGTTGCGGTCGGGGCCGATCTCAGCCACGATGGCTTTTTCTACGCGGTCCTTGCCCTGAATATCCACGATGGTGTGGGAGAGGTACAGGGGGATGTCAAAGTCGTTCAGGCACTGCACGATGTTGCGGGTCAGGCCGCCGGAGTAGGGCATCACCTCTACGCAGGCCAGCACCTTTGCGCCCTCAAGGGTCATGCGGCGCGCCATGATCAGGCCGATGTCGCCGCTGCCGAGGATCAGTACCCGCTTGCCCACAAGATAGCCTTCCATGTTCACATAGCGCTGTGCTGCACCGGCGGTGTACACACCGGCAGGGCGGGTGCCCGGGGTACCAATGGCACCGCGGGTGCGCTCGCGGCAGCCCATGCCCAGTACGATGCTCTTGGCTTCGATGATCTGGTAGCCGTACTCCTTGGAAACACAGTGAACCTTTTTATCCGGGGTCACTTCCAGCACCATGGTGTCCAGCTGCACCTTCACGCCGGTGTTCTTGAGCATCTCAATAAAGCGTCCGGCGTACTCCGGGCCGGTGAGCTGCTCGCCAAAGCGGTGCAGACCAAAGCCGTTGTGGATGCACTGGTTCAGAATGCCGCCCAGTTCCTTATCGCGCTCCAGAATGAGGATGTCGCGCAGACCGCTTTCCCATGCCTTGCAGGCAGCAGCAAGACCCGCAGGGCCGCCGCCGATAATGACCAGATCAACCATTGCTCTTTCCTCCTACCTTCGTTTCGCTGACCAGAACGTTCGAGCCGTTCTTGTCCTGCAGGATGTCCATGGGGCTCATGCCCAGCTCACGGCTGATAAGCTCCAGCACACGGGGGCCGCAGAAGCCGCCCTGACAACGGCCCATGCCTGCACCGGCGCGGCGCTTGACGCCGTCGATGGTGTTGGCAGGCACCTCGCTGTGGAGGGCTGCCAGGATCTCGCCCTCGGTAATGGTCTCGCAGCGGCAGATCACGCGGCCGTAGGCGGGCTGCTCCTTGACCAGTGCTGCCTTTTCCTCTGCGGAAAGTTCCTTGAAGCGGATGTGGCGGCGGCCATCTTTATAGTCGGCTTTTTCAGCGCCCAGAACACCGCGCTGCTGCAGGATGGCAACTGCCTCCTCAGCAACTGCCGGGGCAGCGGACAGGCCGGGGCTCTTCATGCCGGCCAAGTCGATCCAGCCGGGTGCTTCCGGCTCTTCACCAATGATAAAGTCGTCCACGTCCAGATTGGCGCGCACGCCCGCAAAGCTGCGGATGGACTCGCCAAAGTTGATGCTGGGCACGCTGCGCTGGGCAGTGGTCTTGACAAATTCCAGACCGCTGCTGGTGCAGGAGGTGTCGTTGCCCTCTACCGGCTCTGCGTTGGGGCCGACGATCAGGTTGCCGTGCACAGTGGGTGCTACCAGCACGCCCTTGCCCAGCTCGTTGGGGCACTGGAAGATGACGTGGCTCACACGGGTGCCCTCGCTCTTGTCCAGCAGATAGTACTCGCCGCGGGTGGGAATGATGTGGAAGTTGGCGGGCTCCACCATGGAGTGCACCTTGTCTGCCCAGATACCGGCAGCGTTGATGACGCAGCGGGTCTCCACCGTGCCGCCGGGCACGGTCAGGCGGTAGCCGCCCTCGATGAACTCGGCATCGGTCACCTTGCAGTTGCGGCGCAGCTCCACGCCGTTGCGTACCGCCACCTCGGTCATGGCCAGTGCGTACTCCCACGGGTTTACGATGGCGGCGCTGGGTGCCCACAGTGCGCCGCAGACCTTTTCAGAAAGGTTGGGCTCCATGGCAAGGGTCTCTTCCTTGGAAAGGATCTTCATGTCGGGCACGCCGTTTGCGATGCCGTTCTCAAACAGATGCTGCAGGTGGGGCAGCTCCTTTTCGTCCAGTGCCAGCACCAGAGAGCCGCACTGCTTGTAGGAGACATCCAGCTTTGCGCAGATCTCCTTGGCCAGCGCCACGCCGCGCACATTCAGCCGTGCCATGCGGGTGCCGGGGGCGGGGTCGTAGCCTGCGTGGAGAATGGCGCTGTTGGCCTTGGTGGTGCAGTCTGCCACATCGTTCTCGGCCTCAAGGATGACCACCTTGTTGTCGTAGCGCGACAGTGCGTAGGCTGCGGCGGCACCGATGACACCACAGCCGATGATTGCTACATCATACATTGTTCTTTTCCTCCTGTCCGTTCTGCCTTGGCCCGTCGGGAGCCGGGCATCTGTTGTTTGTACAAAAAAAGAGCGAACCGAAACAAAGGCAACTGCCCTTGTCCGTTTCGCTCATATCTCTTGAAACAAACAGCACTTGTTGATTCTTATCATACCTTGTCCCTGCACAAAAAGCAAGGTGTTTTGCACTTTTTGTGAAACCCTTACAAAAAACACCCGTTGCTTTTGCGCAGAATGCGGGTCACATATCCCACACGGCCTGATTGGTGGTGGAAATGGCGGTAGCACCGGCTTCCAGCGCAGACAGCACGTCCTCCTTGTCCGCAATCAACCCGCCGGTCAGCACCGGCACCTTGGCTTTGGCGCAGACGCGGCGCAGGATCTTAGGCATAGCACCGGGCAGCAGATCCAGACAGTCCGGTAGGTTTGCGGGGATCTTGTCCAGACTTTCCAGTGCGATGGAATCCAGCAGGAATACCCGCAGGATGGCGGCCAGACCAAGCTCCTTGGCGCGGCGGATGAAGGACTGCCGGGTGGAGATGATGCCGTCGGCCTCGGTGGTATTGCGGATAAAGTCCACCGCCACCTCTTTGCCCGCCAGCCCGGCAATAAGGTCTACATGCACCACGGCAAAGCGCCCGGCTTCGTGGATGCGGCGTACAATGGAGGAGATATTACAGATATCTCCATATAATACAAATACCACCCGGATATTCTCGTTGGTCAGTGCGTTGCAAAGCCCTGCATCATCTTTGACGGCCGCAATGACCGGCGTTTCCTGAATGGCATCCATCAGCTCCTGTTTCATGTTCTTCCTCCTGGTTCCCTTTTTATGGGGCACTGCCTGCACACAAAAACTTTTACAATTAGAGGTATTATGAACGCTTTGACAGATAAAATCAATATCTTTTTGCGGAGTTTTAGTAAAAAATGCAGAAATCTGGGCAAGATGTCCTGTTTTGCAGGTTGGAAATTAGCATATCGTACAAAAAATTCACAGTATGTTTATATCCGCTTGACAATTTCGGGGGACTATGCTATTCTGTGTCCATCAAAGTTGCCGATTTGATGAAACTGAAAACAGAATACAGGTGTTGACGGCCTTTTTAGAGCAAAGAGCAGGGCGGACAGTGAGAGAAAAGGGGAGAGGTTCCTTTTTCAGAGCTGTACGAGCCTGTTTTTTTATTTGTAGGGCAAGCGCTGCGGGCTGTGCAGCGCGGGCGGTGCTGCCTTACAGCCGGGATAGAAAGGAGCTTTGCCTGCCATGCTTACCCCCGTTTATGAGACCCTTCACATTACCTCCGAGGTTTCGGTGATCATCGTATCCGTGGCATTGATGCTGTTTTCCGGCTTTGCCATGACCCGCATCACGAAACAGCTGCGGCTGCCGAATGTGACGGCCTACATCGTGGCGGGCATCCTCATCGGCCCCTACTGCCTGAACCTTGTGCCCGGCAGGGTGGTCAACGGCATGAGCTTTATTGCAGATATCGCACTGGCCTTCATCGCCTTCAGCACCGGCGAGTTCTTCAAGTTCTCCACCCTGAAAAAGAGCGGTGTCAAGGTGATGATCATCACGGTCATGGAGGCTTGTCTTGCCTCGGTGCTGGTGTTTATCGTGGTCTACTTTGTGCTGGGACTGGAGCTGAACTTTTCTATCGTGCTGGCAGCGCTGGCCTCGGCCACCGCACCGGCTTCCACAGTCATGACCATCCGGCAGACCCATGCCAAGGGCGAATTTGTAGAGACTCTTCTGCAGGTAGTGGCACTGGACGATATGGTAGGCCTGCTGGCGTACAGCATCGCCATCTCGGTGGCGCTGGCCTCCATGACCGGCGATTTCCACGCCGGCAGCATCGTCCGGCCCATCCTGCTCAATATCGCGGTGTTTGTGCTGGGCGGACTGTTCGGCCTGTTCCTCAAGCTGCTGCTGCACAAGCGCTCTACCGATAACCGGCTCATCGTTTCGGTAGCGGTACTGTTTACTTTTTGCGGCATCTGCGCCATGCTGGATGTTTCGCCCCTGCTGGGCTGTATGTCCATGAGTATGATCTATATCAACCTGACGGATGACGAGCGGCTGTTCAAACAGCTCAACTACTTCAGCCCGCCCATTCTGTTGCTGTTCTTTGTGCGCTCCGGCGTCAATTTTGATCTGGGCGCACTGGTCAACAGCTCCGAGAGCATCGGCTCGGTGTCTCTGCTGCAGATCGGCGTCATCTATTTTGTGATGCGCATCCTTGGCAAGTATGCCGGTGCCTTCCTTGGCTGTGCCATGGTGGGTAAGGAAAAGTGCATCCGCAACTATCTGGGTCTGGCGCTGGTGCCGCAGGCCGGTGTGGCCATTGGTTTGGCGGCCATGGGTGCGCGTACCCTCGGCGGTGAGACCGGCGATGTGCTGGAGACCATCATTCTGGCTTCCAGTGTGCTGTATGAGCTCATCGGCCCCGCCTGCGCAAAGCTTTCGCTCTACCTCTCCAAGTCCTACTCCAACAAGCTGGAGGACATTGTGGAGCTGCCGTTGGAGGAGGACGCACCGCAGAAAACCGAGGTGGAGCTGCTCATCGAGCGCATCCAGAAGATACAGGAGGAGCTGCCCAAGCATAACGACCCCTTTTACGAGGACGAACTGGCTTTTTCTGAGGCCGCAGAGGAGCATTACCTGAGGACTGCCGGGCCGCTGGCAGCCTCGTTCCGAAGGAGGAGAGCATAATGATCGCAGGAAACCTTCCTGTAACCGACCCCATTGCCGCCCTTCTGGGCGGGTGGTCCACCGGGCTGAACCCTTACTCGGTGCTGCTGCGGGTGTTCATCATCGTGCTGCTGGCCTCCATCATCGGCTGCGAGCGCTCCAGCAAGCGCCACTCGGCGGGTCTGCGCACCTTTGTGCTCATCGCCTTTTCTGCCACCACCGCCATGCTGCTGGATCAGTTCCTCATGGCGGGGCACCCCTCCGGGCTGCCGCTGCTTTCCGCAGCCACTATCGTGGCGACCGCCATGCTGTCCGGCAACTCCATCCTGTTCAGTTCCCGCGGGCAGATCAAGGGGCTGACCACCTCGGTGGGTCTGTGGGCCTGTGTGCTGCTGGGCTTTGCGGTGGGTGCAGGGCTGTACACGGTCACCCTGATCGTGTTCGTATTTTTACTGTGCATCCTGATGTGTTTCCCCTCGTTTGAAATTTACCTGCTGAACCGCTCCAACCACTTCGAGATCCATCTGGAGCTGAAAAGCAGCTTCTACCTGCGGGATTTTGTCACGGTGAGCCGCCGTTTAGGGCTGCGCATTGATGATATTGAGTCCAACCCCGCCTACGCAGGCTCCGGCCTGAGCGTGTACACCATCACCTTTACAATTTGTAGTGCAGAGCTAAAAAAATACAAAACGCACCACCAGATCATCGAAGCCCTGCGCTCGCTGGACTACATTTACCACATCGAAGAGATCCGTTGAAAAGAAAAGGGTTAAGGCTATGACTGACAAGATGGAACTTTTAAAACGCACCCGGCTGTTTGTGCTGGATATGGACGGCACCTTTTATCTGGGCGATCGCATCCTGCCCGGCGCGGCAGAGTTTTTGCAGGCGGTAAAGGCAGCGGGGAAGGAGTACCTGTTTTTCACCAACAACTCCTCCCGCTCTCCCCGGGACTACATGGCAAAGCTGGCGCGCATGGGCTGTCCTATCACACGGGACGAGATCATGACCAGCGGTGATGTGACCATCCGCTACCTGCTGACCCACTGCCCGGACAAGACGGTCTATCTGGTGGGCACGCCCCCGCTGATGGAAAGCTTTGCCGAGGCGGGCATCCGGCTGGTGAACGAAAAGCCGAATCTCGTAGTCATCGGCTTTGACACCACCCTGACCTACGAAAAACTCTCCAAGGCATGTACCTTTATCCGGGAGGGCGCTGCCTTTCTTGCCACCCATCTGGATATCAACTGCCCCACAGAGACCGGTTTTATCCCGGATTGCGGCAGCTTCTGCGCTGCCATCAGTCTTTCCACCGGAAAGCAGCCGAAGTATCTGGGCAAGCCATTTGCCGAAACCGTAGAAATGGTGCTGGATAAGACCGGCTATTCTGCCGCTGAAGTGGCCTTTGTGGGCGACCGCCTTTACACCGATGTAGCCACTGGCGTGAAAAACGGCGCGGCGGGCGTTCTGGTGCTGACCGGCGAGACCCATCCTGAGGATGTGGCAGGCTCGGACGTGCAGCCCGATGCCATTTTTGCCTCGCTGGGAGAGATGGGACAGGCGCTTCGCCTGTTGTGAAATTGACCTATATTTCAATATGAATTTAGGTGAATTGGACGATTTTTATAAAAATAGCACAAAAAAATAATAAATAGTGAATTTTTGTTCTTGCGAAATGTCCTTTTATGTGATATCATCAGGGCAAGAAACTGCATCACAATTGCATCTTGCTTGCAGAGAATGAGCGTGCCAAGCGGACAGCCAGAACGAAACCTGAAGGATATTCAGGCAATTTGGCCTGTTCGCTTTTCTTTTTTGCACAAAGAAGAGGAACGCCCCTTATTTTCAGGAATCAGCGTACCGGCTCGCACGGCCGTGCGCTTTTAAAAAACACAAATGAAAGAAGGAACGATCATGAAAAAGATTTCTCGTCGCAGCTTCCTGATGGCTTCCGGTACCTTTGCAGCCGCAACAGCCCTGACCGCCTGCTCCGGCGGTGGCTCCACCGGCAAGGCAGGCGCCAACGCTTCCAGCGCAGCAGCTCCGGCATCTTCTGAGGCCGTAGACCCCAGTAAGTACGAGGTGACCGAGCCGATCACCATTACATGGTGGCACGCACTGGAATCCCAGTACGATGAGCTGGTGGCAGACGTGGTCAAGAAGTTCAACGCCACCCAGAAGCTGATCACCGTGGAGGCCCAGTATATCGGCTCCTATAAGGACATCAACGAGGCACTGGTTGCCGCGCATGCAGCCGGTACCGGTCTGCCTGCCGTGGCAGTTGCCAATACCGACTACGTTGCCTCCTACGGCGACAGCGGCCTGTATGAGGATCTGGACCCCTACATTGCCGGTACCGACTACGATGTAGACGACTTCTCCGCAGGTCTGTTGCTCAGCAGCCAGTACAAGGGCAAGCAGGTGGCACTGCCCTTCCTGCACTCCACGCAGGTCATCTACTACAATAAGACCATGGCCGATGCCAACGGCTGGAAGATCCCTGAGAAGATCGAGGACTTCACCCCCTTCCTGGCTGAGGTCCACAGCAAAAAGGGCATCTACGGCACCGTGGTCCCGGGCTGGGATCAGTGGTACTTTGAGACCCTGTACCTGAACGAGGGCGTCCAGATCATTACCGGCGACAACGACTGCGACCTGAACGGCGATGCAGCGCTGGGTGTGACCAAGATGATCAAGGACTGGTGCGATGCAGGCGATGCCTACTTTGCATCCGGTACCGATGCTTCCGCTACCATGCGCCAGAACTTCTACGACCAGAAGACCTTCTCGGTCATGCACACCTCTTCTCTGTACAACAACTATGTCAGCAAGTGCCCGGACTTCGAGGTTGGTATGGCATGGTACCCCGCTGCTACCACCGGCGATAAGAACTCTGAGGTGGGCGGCTGCGTGCTGGGCATCCCCTCCAAGAACGATCAGGCCACCAAGAACGCTGCATGGCAGTTCCTGCAGTTCCTGTGCGGCAAGGAGGTCAATATGGAGTGGGCCGAGGGCACCGGCTATCTGCCCACCCGTAACTCTGTGCTGGACACGGAGGAAGGCAAGAAATTCCTGGAAAAGAAGCCTGCCTTCCAGTGCATCTTTGATAACCTGAACCTCATCAACCCCCGCATCCAGAACGCTGCATGGAGCGAGCTTGCCACCACATGGAAGAACTACATGGAGATCATGATGAATCAGGGCGGCGATATCACCTCCGGCTCCAACGATATGGTCACCGAGATCAACGAGATCCTGGAGGATCACGCCTGATCACAGAGGCTTGTCCCGTAACGCAGACCTAACTCTTTGAAAGGACGTGAGATCATGAAACAAGCTGCTGCTGGCTCCGTGCCCACCGTAAAGGCTGATAAAAAGCCCATCTTCTCCCAGCGCACGCTGTCCAAATTCGTTGATTTTCTCTTTGTAGTGCCTGCGCTGGTACTGCTGGGTGTTTTTACCTACTATCCTATCGTTAAGCTGGTGCAGATCAGCTTTACCGACTGGAACCTGCTGAACGACACATGGAAGTATGTCGGCCTGAAAAACTGGAAGTGGCTGTTTGCAGGCAGCGGCGCAAAGTATCTGTGGAACTCCCTCAAGGTCACCTTCCTCTACTCGATGGGCGAGATCATTGTGACCATGGTGGGTGGTATGCTGCTGGCTTTGCTGTTTAACCGACTCACACGCTCCTTCGGGCTGATGCGTGCCTTCGTCTTTGTTCCCAAATACGTTGCCATGTCCTCGGCCGCTGTGGTCTTTTTGTGGATCCTGAACACCGACGCCGGTGTTCTGAACTACCTTTTGCAGTGCATCGGCCTGCCCGCTGTGGACTGGCTCAACCAGCAATCCACGGCGCTGCCCTCGGTGCTGATGCTGACCGGCTGGCGCGTCATCGGCTACGGCATGATGATCTACCTCTCGGCCATGATCGGCATCTCGCCGGAATACTACGAGGCGGCCTCGCTGGATGGTGCAAACGGCTTCCAGAAGTTCTTCCGCATCACCCTGCCGCTGCTGTCGCCCACCACCCTGTTCCTGCTGGTCACAACCTTCCTGTCCTCCATGAAGGTGTTCCAGTCGGTGGATATCCTGACCTCCGGCGGCCCTGCCCGTTCGACGGAAGTGTTCGTCTACCTGATCTATCGTTACGCAATGGTGGACTTCCGCATGGACCGTGCTTCCACGGCAGCGGTGATGTTCTTCCTCATCCTGCTCACTATCACGGTGCTCACCATGAAGATCTCCGACCGTTCCGTGACCTACGATTCCTGACCGCTTGAAAGGAGAAACGCAAAATGGCTGATACTTATAAGCCCGTGGACAATGCGGCTCTGATCAAAGAGGTCAACGAGCTCCACAAGCACAAAAAGCGCCCGCCGAGCTACCACATCCAGACCGTGGTGGCGGTGCTGGTGACCATCGTCATGCTGTTCCCGCTGTACTGGATGATCGCTACCTCCTTCAAATCTGCAGAGGAAGTGCAGCTGGTCATTCCCACCCTGTTCCCGCATGAGTTCCACCCGGAGAACTACCTGAATGTTCTCCAGAAGGCGAACTTCATGAAGTATTACTGGAACACCATCGTAATGACCGCAGGCATCCTGTTCTTGCAGGTAAGCACCGGCATTCTGGCCGCTTACGGCTTTGCCGTGGGGCGCTTCAAGGGCCGTGCAGCCCTGTTCTATGTGGTGCTGGGCGCGCTGATGATCCCGCATCAGGTCACCTTTATCCCTATCTATATCATGTGCGCGAACTGGAACCTGTGCGACACCTTCCTTGGTCTGATCCTGCCGGAGGCTGTGTCTGCCTACTACATCTTCATGCTGCGCAACACCTTCATGTCCATTGACCAGAGCTACATCGATGCAGGCCGCATCGACGGTCTGAGCCGGCTGGGCACCATCTGGTATGTGCTGGTGCCCATGAGCAAGGCGACCATCTTTACTGTTACGCTGGTCACCTTCACCAATGGCTGGAACGCCTACTTCTGGCCCAAGATCATTGCCAAAAACGAGGTGCGCCGCGTGCTGACCGTTGGTCTGGCACAGCTGAAGAACACCTTTGCCGGTCAGGCCGTTTCCAACTATCACGAGATCATGGCAGGCGCTGTGCTGGCCATCATCCCGGTGGTCATCCTGTTCCTGATCTTCCAGAAGTACATGATGACCGGCTATTCCAAGGCCGCCATGAAGTAAGATATCAGGCAAAAATCGCAAGAAGGGCAGCCCACGGCGGCTGCCCTTTTTGCTCACGGGAAAGGAGCATACTATGTTCTCGTACATTACCCCCCAAGCAAAGCAGTACCGTGCCAATCTGCATTCCCACTCCACCCTTTCGGATGGCAGACTTACCCCGGAACAGCTGGTGGAGGCATACCGGGAGGCAGGCTACTCCATCCTGGCCATTACCGACCACGAGGCTCCATACGACCACACCGCCCTTTCCACCCCGGACTTTCTCCTGCTGACAGGCTACGAGGCCTATATCCGGCCCTCCCGCACCGCTGCCTTTGACCCCTTCCGGCCGGAGATCCACCTGAACCTGCTGGCCAAGGACCCCCACAACACCGCCATCGTGGGCTTTGACCCCAACTTTTGCAAATATATGCCCCTGGAGGTGGCACAGCAGCGGGAGCATTTGGGCAACCTGGGGCCCCGGCGGTACTACCGGGCCTATGTCCAGGAGTTTATGGACGAAGCCCGGCATGGGGGCTATCTGGTGGCCTACAACCACCCCTGCTGGTCCATGGAGGCAGAAGAGGACGTGCTGAGCTACCAGGGCTGCTTCAGCTTGGAGATGTTCAACACCGGCTCCCAGCTTATCAGCGGCGGCGAGAGCAACCTGGCCCTTTTTGACAAGCTGCTGCGCCGGGGCAAGTTCCTGTTTGTCCACGGAGCCGACGACAACCACAACAAGGAGCCCTTTGGCACCCTGCTGTGCGACTCCTTTGGGGCCTGGACCCAGGTGCTGGCCAAGGACCTGGAGTACCAGTCGGTGATCGAGGCCTTGGAAAAGGGGGATTTCTACGCCACTACCGGCCCCACTATTACCAACCTGACCTTTGACCGGAACCATGTGACCCTGGACTGCACCCCGGCCCAGCGAATCATTGCCCATGGCAGCCCCAAGGTGGCCCGGAACATCTGCAACCCCGACGGTTCGCCGGTAACCCATGCAGAGTTTGACATCCCGGACAAGGCCCCCTATGTGTACTTCTCGGTGCTTACCGCCGACGGCAAAGCCGCCCGTACCCGGGCCTTCCGGCCGGAAGAATTCCGTCGGTGACCCCTGCCCAGAAAGGAGTAGTTTCTATGTGTGGTTTCCATAAAGCTCAGTTCCTTTGCAGTTTAGGGCTGGCAGTGGCGCTGCTGGCAGGCTGCGGCAAAGCTGCCCCGGCGGCAAGTCCAGCTGCAAGCCAAAGCCCGGCGGCAGGGGAGGGCATGACCTACACCCAGACAGCCACCGTGGCGGCAGAGACTTACCTTGGGAACAGCACCTTTGCGGAGTATCTGGGCAAGGCAGAGCCGCAATTCCTCATTCCGGGACTTGCGGAAAACCTGATCCCCCAAGGCATGGACGTGTGCGATGCCACCGGCATTTTGTACATCTCCGGCTACTACTCCACCAAGGGCAAATGCTCTGCCATCGTGGCGGTGGATCCCGCAACCGGCAGGCTGACGGCGGAATATCTGTTGAAAAAGCCGGGCAACCTGCCCTTTGACGGCCATGTGGGCGGCGTTGCGGTCAGCGATACCACCCTTTATCTTTCGGGCACCAAGGACACCGAGGGCCGCACCACCATCCTTGCCATTCCTTTAAGCAGCCTGCCCGCCGAGGGCAGCCATGAGGTCACGGTGGAGCAGAGCATCCCGGTGCCGGTCTCGCCCTCCTTCCTCAGCTTTTCCGGCGGGTACCTCTGGGTGGGCAACTTCTACCACCCCGGTGCGGACTATGGGCTTTCGGCAGGGATGGACTACACCACCGAAAACGCCGAGGGGGATAAGCTGGGCTGCTACATCATGGGCTACGATATGACCGGCGGTGACACCGGCCTTACGGTGGCAGCGGGCGACAGTTACGCCCAGCCGGACGTGGTGCTGGCAGCGCCCAACAAGATACAGGGCGTGGTGGTAAAGGACGGCGCAGTGACCCTGAGCCAGTCCTACGGGCGTAAGAACAACGCCTGCCTGCTGCGCTATGCGCTGACACTGGACGAACCCCCAGACACCGCCCTGACCGTGAACGGCAGGGAAGTGAAGGCCTATCTGCTGGACAGCGCCCGCCAGAGTGCAGCCCTGACCGTGATGCCCATGAGCGAAGCGCTGGCTGATGCCCCGGACGGCGGCATCTATGTGCTGTTCGAGTCCGGTGCTACCCACTACGCCAACGGCACTTACCGCACCGACCATGTGTGGAAGGTGCGGTTCTGAGGCAGAATATACAATACAATGATGAGGTTTTTGGAGAAATGATGAGGATGCTCTGGTTCGGTTTTGTTCTGCTGCTCTGTGCCGGTTTTGCCGCATATATGGGCGCTGTGCAGTTGGAGCGTTCCAGGCAGCGGGAAAAGTGCTCCATTGATGCTTTTACCGAGCGGAGAAACGGCGTAAGCTGCCTGTGCCTGTCGGTTTTGCTGGTAGTTCTCGGCGTAGGGCTTAGCCTATAAGGGCTGAGCTACAATGATAAAAGACCACCGGACTGTATTTGTTCGGTGGTCTTTTTTTATCGTTTACTGGTGCTCTGCCAGCCAGCGCAGCGCCATATAGGTGTAGGCTGCCGTGCCGCGGTACAGGATGCTGTCGTCAAAGCGCACCTTGGGGTGGTGCTGGCCGTAGGTGTAGCCCTCCTTGGCGTTGCCGGCAGCTAAGAACATGCTCACGGTGGGCACTTCGTGGCTGACGAAGGCGAAGTCCTCGCTGCCGCCGCCGGGCTTGCCGCCGGTGAGCGGGGTCATATCCATCGCTTCCTTGCCCAGCAGTTCGGTCATATAGGTCAGGGCGTTGCCCGCCAGCGGGGTGTCTACCACCATGCAGGGACAGTAATCGCTGAACTCCACTTCAGCGGTGCAGCGGTAGGCGGTGGCCACGCCCTGTGCAATCTCGGTCATGCGCTGGTGGATGAGGGCACTGACCTTCTGCTCCGGGTCTACGGTGCGGATGGTGCCCCACATATCGGCAGTATCCGGGATGACGTTGGAAGCCTTGCCTGCCTCGAACCGGCCGGTGGTGAACACGCCAAAGCCTGCGGGGTCCAGTTCGCGGCTGTTGATCTCCTGCAGGGCAATGTGGATGTGCGCCGCTGCGGTGATGGGGTCGATGCAGGCGTTGGGCATGGAGCCGTGGCCGCCCTTGCCGTGCACAACGATGTGATACTGCTCGCAGCTGGCCATGGTAATGCCGCCGCCCGGCACCAGCACCATACCGGCGGGCAGGGGCATCCCGGCCAGCACATGGAACATGACGGCTGCGTCCACCTTGGGGTTCTCCAGCAGGCCGCTGTTTATCATATCCAGCGAGCCCTGAAAGATCTCCTCTGCGGGCTGGAACTCCAGCTTTACCGTGCCCTCGATCTCGTCCTCATGCTCCTTGAGCAGCTTGGCTGCACCCAGAACCATGGCAGTGTGCATATCGTGGCCGCAGCCGTGCATCTTGCCGGGCAGCTCAGAGGAAAACTCCTCGCCGGATTCCTCCTGCAAGGGCAGCGCGTCCATGTCGCCCCGCAGCAGGATCACCTTGCCGGGGCGTTTGCCCCCTGCAAGCGCCACCACGCCGCACTTGCCGCAGTCCTGCGGGGTGTAGCCCATCTCGGTCAGCGCCTTTTTGACCAGTGCCTTGGTCTGGGGCAGGTCAAAGCCCACCTCCGGGTGACGGTGCAGTGTGCGCCGCCATTCCTGCAGCTGGGGCTCCAGCGCCTTGGCGGCTTCCAACAGTTTTTCCGGTGCGATCATTGTAAAATCAACTCCCTCTGTTTTATTATCCTGCATGAACCGTCTGACGAATAGACCGTTCCACAAGATTATTCAAGCTCATATTATGTGCTGCGGCGTAGACCACGGCCTGCTTGTGCAGCTCCGGCGGGATGCGGACATTGAAGCTGCCCTTATAGGCCTTTTCGGGGGTCTGGTGGGTCTGCTCGCATAGCGCCAGATAGTCGTCCACCGCGCTGTGAAAATCGCTGACAAGCTCCGCAGCAGTGGTGCCCTCGTAGGAAAGCAGCGCACGGATGCCCATTACCTTGCCGTAAAAAAGGCCATCCTCCTCTGAGAATTCTACGCTGCCTACATAGCCTTTATACTCCATCGTATTGTTCACAGAAGTCCCTCCTGTTCCAGAATTTGAATCAGCTGTTTGATCTGATACTCCAAAAGCTCCTTGCGGGGATGCGGCTTGTGCATCATGATAGGCGGATGTTTTTCGGATACGAACAGGATGCGGGAGCCGCTGGTCTTGCCCTTGTTGGAGCGCGTATAGTCGAAATAGCGCAGCAGACTCTCGGCATCATCAAAGGTGAAGGTTTTTGGCTTTGCTTTCAATCGCTCGATCAGCTTTTCCTTTTGCCCCATAACTCCTCCTACGCTTAGTATAGCACAAACAAAGGGAAATGCAACTATTTTTAGTTGCATTTCCCTTGACGTTATTCTTCCCCGCCGTTATTGCCAGTCGGGTGGTACTGGGCACAGGTGCACTTTTTGAACTTCAGGCCGCTGCCGCAGGGGCAAGGGTCGTTGCGGCCAATTTTGACCACACGCACCGGCTGGCCTTTGGGGCTGCCCTTGACGCCGGGTGCGCCGTTGCCGGGCACAAAGCCCTCGCCGGTGGGCTTTGCCACCTGCTCCCGCTTGGGGGCGGCACCGGCGGCGCGCAGCTCGATGGTAAGCAGCATCTTGACGCTGGACTCCCGGATGGAATCCACCATCTGGTCGAACATATCAAAGCCTTCGATGCGGTATTCCACCACCGGGTCCTTCTGGCCGTAGCCGCGCAGCGCGATGCCCTGCCGCAGCTGGTCCATGTTGTCGATGTGGTCCATCCACTGGCGGTCTACGCACTTGAGCAGGCAGATGCGCTCCAACTCGCGCATGACGGGGGCACCGTAGCGCACCTCCTTGGCCTGCAGGATCTGCATCCCGCGGTCGTACAGCATATCGGCAATGCCCTGCTGGGAGAGGTTATCAAAGTCCGCCACAGTGTAGTGGAAGTCGGCATCGGTGGTCAGCCAGCCCTGATAGTGGCGGCGCAGGGCACCGAAATCCCACTCGTCCTTCACATCGCCGGAAAGGAACTGGGCGCAGCTGGAATCAATGTTCTCCCGCAGCATCTTGTGCATCTCGGTGCTGATGTCCTCGCCGTCCAGCACCTTGCGGCGCTGCCCGTAGATGATCTCGCGCTGCTGGTTCATCACGTCGTCGTACTTCAGCACGTTTTTACGGATCTCGAAGTTGCGGCCTTCCAGCTTTTTCTGGGCGCTTTCCAGCGTATTGGTGATCATGCGGTTCTCGATGGGAGTGTCCTCATCGATCTTCAGGGTGTTCATCAGGCCGGACACCCGGTCGCCGCCAAACAGGCGCATCAGGTCGTCCTCAAGGCTCAGGTAGAAGCGGGAAGCGCCCGGGTCGCCCTGACGGCCGGCACGGCCGCGCAGCTGGTTGTCGATACGGCGGCTCTCGTGGCGCTCGGTGCCAATGATGAACAGACCGCCTGCGGCGCGCACCTCATCGGCCTCGGCGTCGATGGCGGGCTTGTACTGGGCATACAGCTGGTCAAAGCGCTGACGTGCGGCCAGAATGTTGGCATCGGTGGTCTCGCCGTGGCCGTTGGCTTCGGTCAGCAACAGTTCCACGGCTGTCGGGTCGGCATCCTGCGGGGTGTCGGGGTTGAGCAGATTCTCGCAGAAATGCTCCTTGCGCATCTGGGCCTTTGCCATGAACTCGGCGTTGCCGCCCAGCATGATATCGGTACCACGGCCTGCCATGTTGGTGGCGATGGTAATGGCACCCTTCTTGCCGGCCTGTGCCACGATCTCGGCTTCGCGCTCGTGGTTCTTGGCGTTCAGCACGTTGAAGTCGCGGGTGTGCTTCTGCAGCATCTTTGCCAGCGTCTCGCTCTTTTCCACGCTGACGGTACCCACCAGCACGGGCTGGCCGTTCTTGTGGCACTCCAGCACCTGCTCGATGACGGCGCGGTATTTGCCGTTCACCGTCTTATAGATGGCGTCCGGATAGTCGATGCGCTGCTTGGGGCGGTTGGTTGGCACGGTGACGATGTTCAGGCCGTAGATCTCGGTGAACTCGGTGGCCTCGGTCTTGGCCGTACCGGTCATGCCGGACAGCTTTTTGTACATGCGGAAGTAGTTCTGGAAGGTGATGGTGGCCAGCGTCTTGCTCTCGGCGGCGATCTTCACGCCCTCCTTGGCCTCGATGGCCTGATGCAGACCCTCGTTGTACCGGCGGCCGATCATCAGACGGCCGGTGAACTCGTCCACGATGATGACCTGACCATCCTTGACCACGTAATCGATGTCCCGCTGCATCACGCCGTAAGCCTTGATGGCCTGATCGATGTGGTGGGCAAGGGTCATGTTCTCGGCGGCGGCAAGGTTTTCCACTTTAAAATAAGCCTCGGCCTTTTTGATGCCGGCGGCGGTCAGGGTACAGGTCTTGTGCTTTTCGTCCACAACGTAATCGCCATCGGCCTGCTCGTCGGTGGAGACCTTATCTTCCAGCTCCACCACCACGCTCTTGTGCAGGGTGCGCACAAAGCGGTCCACCTGGGTATACAGGCTGGAGGAGTCCTCGCCGCGGCCGGAGATGATCAGGGGGGTGCGGGCTTCATCGATCAGGATGGAGTCCACCTCGTCCACGATGGCGTAGGCGTGGCCGCGCTGCACCATGTTGGCCTTGTAGGTCACCATGTTGTCGCGCAGGTAGTCAAAGCCGAACTCATTGTTGGTGCCGTAGGTGATATCGGCATTGTAGGCGGCCCGGCGGGCGTCGCCGTCCATGCCCTGCACGATCAGACCGACAGTCAACCCCAGCCAGCGGTAGAGCTTGCCCATCCACTCGCTGTCGCGCTTGGCCAGATAGTCGTTGACGGTAACGATGTGCACCCCTTCGCCGGTCAGGGCGTTCAGGTAGGCGGGCAGGGTAGCCACAAGGGTCTTGCCCTCACCGGTCTGCATCTCGGCAATATCGCCGCGGTGCAGGGCAATGCCGCCGGTCACCTGCACCGGGAAGTGCTTCATGCCCAGCACGCGCCATGCAGCCTCGCGGCAGACGGCAAAGGCATCCGGCAGGATATCGTCCAGCGTTTTGCCATCGGACAGCTGCTGCTTGAAGGCGGCAGTCTGCGCCTGTAAGTCGGCATCGGACATGGCCTGATATTTGGGCTCCAGCGCCAGCACCTGTTTGGTGATGGGGTTCACCTTTTTCAGCTCCCGGTCAGAGAAGCTGCCAAAAAGTTTTTCAACAAGGGACATAGGTCACACCTCATAAATCTTAAAAATCGGGCTGTGATGCGCCCGGAATCGCGCATAACAATACAAATATATGATACACCAAAGCGGCAGACACGTCAAATCTGCAAGGCTATTTTAGCCCGTTTTTACATGAACTTTCTGTAAAAAGATGCTGCAAGCCGTTCACAGACCCCCGATCTCCCGGCAGCACACTTTATTTTTGCCCTATCGCTTTGGAAAGAATCGTGGTAGAATAGGGCTATCATTGATAGGGAGGGCTGTACTTATGCTCAAACGGCTGCGCACTGCGCACCCCATTCTTTATTGTATCCTGTCCGAGGTGCTGTTCCTTGGCAGCATGGTCGTGTTCAGCCTGCTGGCTACCATCGGGCTGGCAGTGGCGGGCGTGGATTTTGACACCATGGACGGCTATCTGCTGGGTTCTGTGCAGGAGGCTGTCGGGTTGGCGGTGGCGCTTTTGCTGCTGGCCCGCACCGGCAGGCTGGACCTGCTGCACCGGCGGGGCTGCGGCTTTCTGAACGGGCTGCTGGTGGGCATGTACCCGCTGTTTTTCATCGGGTACACAGCCTTTGGAACGTTGGCTTTTGGCCGCCCGGACACGCCGCTGCTGCCGCTGCCCCGCATCCTGACCTTTATGCTGAATATGATCCTTGTGGGCGTAGCTGAGGAACTGGTGTTCCGTGGCATCATTGCTCAGACCCTGCTGGAGCGCTATGGTACCGCCCGCGCCGGGGTATGGAAGGCCTGCCTTATATCCGGCGTGCTGTTTGGCGCGGCGCACCTGAGCAATATGATTGGGTCGGCGCCCTTTGGCGTGCTGATGCAGTGCGTGTTTGCGGCCTCGCTGGGCGTGATGCTGGCTGCTGTCTACTTCCGCACCGGCAATCTGTGGGTGACGGTGTTCCTGCACAGCGCCATGGACATTGCCTCTATGCTCATCGGCGGGCTGTACGGCACCACCAGCGTGGCCGAGAGCGTAAGCGGCTACGATGCCTCGCGGCTGCTTTCGGTGGCGGTGTACCTGATCCCCACCGTGTTTCTGCTGCGCAAAAAGAAGCTGCCGGAGGTGCAGCTGTACTGGGGCGGCATTGTAAAAAATTAAGGCTTGCGGACAAAAATCTTCTTGCAATCTGCTGTGCAATCTGGTATACTGTATCTGTTACCGTGGCACGGGGCTGGGAGTATGCCCGCTTTTGGGAGAACCGTTTCCCGCCGCTGTGCCATAGGCAGATAAATTACTTGAAAGAGGTACTGTATTATGAATAAGCAGGAAGTTATGGCCAAAGTCGCTCTGACCGAGAAGGACACTGGCTCCCCCGAGGTTCAGGTCGCTCTGCTGACCGCTCACATCAACGAGCTGAACGAGCACCTGAAGAAGAACCCTAACGATCACCACAGCCGCCGTGGCCTGATGAAGATGGTTGGCCGCCGCCGCAATCTGCTGGCCTACCTCCAGAAGAAGGACATCGAGCGTTACCGTGCTCTGATCGCAACTCTGGGTCTGCGTAAGTAATTTTAACGGAGGGCAGGTACCGCAAAGGTACCTGCCCTTTGCTTTATGTATAGCTCCATGTATCCCATGCGCACAAAATAGCGGTGGCAGCGTATTGCAGCAGTAAATCGAACGCCTGTGCCTGCGGGCAGGGACGTTGGATTTATTGCTATAATGCGCACGCCACGGCTTTTTGGATAGAACGATCCGAAAAACAAGGAGGCAGAAACAATGGCAATCGAATTTGGTTCCCGCAAAGAGACCTTTGACAACTTCAAGGTCTACGAAACCATGTTGGCCGGCCGCCCGTTCAAGGTTGAAATGGGCAAGATGTGCGGCCTGTCCAATGCCAGCGCACTGATCCGCTACGGCGAGACCTGCGTGATGTGCAACGTGGTCATGAGCCCCAAGCCCCGCGAGGGCGTCGATTTCTTCCCCCTGAACGTGGAGTACGAGGAAAAGCTCTACGCCGCAGGCCGCATCCCCGGCAGCTTCATGCGCCGTGAGGGCCGCCCCGGTGAGCGCGCCATCCTGACCAGCCGCGTGGTGGACCGCCCCATGCGCCCGCTGTTCCCCAAGGAGATGCGCAACGACGTGTGCATTACCATGACCGTCATGAGCCTTGACCCGGATTGCAGCCCCGAGATCGCCGGTATGATCGGCGCTTCTCTGGTGACCGCTGTGTCCGATATCCCGTGGAACGGCCCCATCGGCGGCGTGCAGGTGGGTCTGGTGGACGGCGAGATCGTGCTGAACCCCACGCAGGAACAGCGCAAGGTGAGCGACCTTGCCCTGACCGTTGCCGCCACCATGGATAAGATCGTGATGATCGAGGCCGGTGCCAACGAGGTGGACGAGGACACCATGCTGAACGCCATCAAGGCCGCTCACGTGGAGATCAAGAAGACCATTGAGTTCATCAACCGCATCGTGGCCGAGCGCGGTAAAAAGAAGATCGATTTCCAGGTGGTGGGTCTGGATATGGACGTGTTCCACGCCATCCAGAACAAGTATCTGGACGACTTCAAGGCCGCTATGGACACCGACGACAAGAACGTGCGTGACGCTGCTCTGCTGCCCATTCTGGACAAGATCGCAGAGGAGTACCCCGACCTGTCTGCTGCGGACCTGGATCTGGTGAGCTACAAGATGCAGAAATTCGTCGTGCGCCGCTGGCTGCTGGACGAGGGCAAGCGTGTGGACGGCCGCGGCATCAACGAGATCCGCCCGCTGGCTGCCGAAGTGGGCATCCTGCCCCGCGTGCACGGCTCCGGTATGTTCACCCGCGGCCAGACCCAGGTGCTGACCACCTGCACCCTGGGCGGCACCAAGGACAACCAGCTCATGGATGACCTGACCGACGAGCAGACCAAGCGCTATATCCACCACTACAACTTCCCGCCGTACTCCGTGGGCGAGGCCCGCGCACCCCGCAGCCCCGGCCGCCGCGAGATCGGCCACGGCGCTCTGGCCGAGCGTGCTCTGGTGCCCGTGCTGCCCTCTCTGGAGGAGTTCCCCTACACCATCCGCTGCGTGTCGGAGGTGCTGAGCTCCAACGGCTCCACCTCGCAGGCTTCCATCTGCGGCTCTACGCTGGCTCTGATGGATGCCGGTGTGCCCATCAAGGCCCCTGTGGCCGGCATTTCCTGCGGCCTGATCACCGAGGGTGACCGCTGGATGACCATGCTGGACATTCAGGGCGTGGAGGACTTCCACGGCGATATGGACTTCAAGGTGGGCGGTACCCGCAAGGGCATCACCGCCATCCAGATGGATATCAAGATCGACGGCCTGACCTACGACATCATTGCCGAGGCCTTTGAGAAGTGCCGCAAGGGCCGCCTGTATATTCTGGACGAGATCATCAAGCCGGTGATCGCAGAGCCCCGCCATGAGCTGAGCCGCTACGCACCCAAGATGTTCAGCATGATGATCCCCACCGATAAGATCAAGGACGTGATCGGTAAGGGCGGCAAGGTCATTCAGGACATCTGCGCTACCTGCAACTGCAAGATCGACGTGCAGGAGGACGGCCATGTGTTCGTCTCCGCCGTGGATCAGGAGGACGCAAAGCGCGCCATCTTTACCATCAAGACCATTGTGGAGGACCCCGAGATCGGTGCTATCTACAAGGGCAAGGTGACCCGCCTGATGAACTTTGGCGCCTTTGTGGAGATCGCCCCGGGCAAGGAAGGCCTTGTGCACATCTCCAAGCTGGACACCAAGCGCGTGGAGCGGGTAGAGGATGTGGTTGCCGTGGGCGATGCCATCGTGGTCAAGGTGACCGACATCGACCAGCAGGGCCGCATCAACCTGAGCCGCCGTGACGCCATTCTGGCACTGGAAGCCAAAAAGGCCGCCCAGCAGCAGTAAAAACCTAATACAGATTGCATAAAATAAGAGCCGCTGTACTTTTTGTACAGCGGCTCTTTTGCGTGTACCTCCTCAGGCACGGCTTGCGCCGTGCCAGCTCCCCCAAAGGGACGCCTTAGGCACTGCCGCAAACTTTCTCTTCACCGCCAAAAGCCGTCCCCTTGGGGAAGGTGGCAAAGCCGTAGGCTTTGACGGAAGGGGTACTGTGTCCGGCAGGGGAGAGAACACAAAAAAATGCTCCCCCTTGCGGGGGAGCAAATTCGGCACACAACGCCACGCTGTGCCGAAAAGAAAGGAGTGCAAAGTCAGTTTTCCTTTTTGCCCTGACGGTTCAGCACCCAGCCTGCGGCAAACAGCAGCACACCGCTGCAAGCCAGCACCGGCACGGGCCAGTTCAACTGACCGGTCTGGGGAAGAACGGGCTTATCCGGGTTGGAAGGGGAGACCGGATTGTCCGGGTTCTCGGGGCTTACGGGATTGTCCGGGCTGTCGGGACTTACCGGGTTATCAGGGCTGTCCGGGCTTACCGGGGTGTCGGGATTATCCGGCTGCTCCGGAGTATCGGGGGTATCCGGTGTGTCGGGCGTATCCGGCGGCGTGTCAGGCACATCCGGGGTGTCGGGGGTGTCCGGCGTTTCCGGGATGGTAGCGCCTACCTTGGGGGTGGCGTCCACATCGTAGATCCAGTTGTCGCCATCGGGCATGGGGATGGACACAAGGAAGGGCTTGATGGCCTCGTAGCCGTGGGATGCCTCGGTCTGCACGACCAAGTACAGACCCTGCGGCAGCTTGGTAATGTCAGCGTAGCCCTCTTCGTTCACGTCCTGCTGGGCGGCAATGGCGGGCACAACGGGCAGGTACTTTACCAGCTGGTCAGCCAGCGTGCTGTCGGAAAGGTCGCCCAGCACCACGCCGCAGCCCGCAAAATCGCCGGTATAGTCAAAGTACAGGTTGCCGTTTGTGCACTTGACCGAGGCCACCTGATACAGGGTCAGCTCGCCGCCGCGCAGGGGCACATCGTTGTGGGTGTCGTACAGGCGGACGTGGAGCGAGCCCAGCCGCCCCAGCACAATGTTGGCACTGGTGGCAAACGCCGGCAGGGCGCAGCATACCACAAGACACACAGCCAGCAGCACAGCCGCCAGACGATGACGCAGATCAATGCTTTTCATGTTCTTCACCTCTCGTTTTCTTGGGTTTGCGTGTAGAAAGCAGCATACCGATCAGCAAGATCAGCAGCATGGGCAGCGCCATAATGGGCGCAACAATAATGGGTTCAATTTTAAGCGCTTCGGCGGTAACGCGGAGGTGCTTGTACTGATCCGGGGTCTCCACGCGGCGGCCGCGCACCAGCAGGCGGTGTGTGTTGATGCCATAGGGGGTGCAGGTCATCAGGGTAACGTAGTCCTTGCCTTCGGCAATCTTCAACTCATCGGTCTCGGTGGGCAGCACGATGGAAATTTTGTCCACCTCGTAGGTGAGCATCCGGTCCAGCACGGTGATGGTAAAGGTATCGCCCACTTCCAGCTGGTCGAGGTTGGTAAACAGCTTTGCGCTGGGCAGGCCGCGGTGCGCCGAGATGACCGCGTGGGTGGACGCGCCGCCCACCGGCAGGCTGGTGCCCTCTAAGTGGCCTGCGGCAATCTGCAGCACGCTATCGTCGGTGCCGTGGTAGATGGGCAGCTCCACGCCGATTTTGGAGATGGTGATGTAACCCATAATGCCCGTGCCGGTAATATCCAGCGTTTCGTTGTAGCCGGTAAGCTGATCCGGGCGGTAAAGGGCGTTTTCGTTGGCGGCCACCTGTGCGTTAAAGGCATCGGCGGCGTCAAAGTAGGCGCTGTAATCCGCATCGGTCATGTTGTCCACGTCCTGCGCGTAGCTTGCCACCGCGCGGGACTGGTTGCGCTGGTTGACGTAATCGCTGATGGTGGGGTATAACATCACGGATAGACCCACGAAAAAGACGAGGATCAGTATAATAGTGCTTTTGTTCTTTTTCATGGGCTACTCCCTAACGTTATAGTTTCAGGATCAGAGCAGGGGGCCTTGCGGCCCCGCTCTGTGCCGGGGAAAAGGAGAGCTTAGCGGTTCTCCATGCGCTTTTTGGTAATAAGCAGGATAGCTGCTGCAACCATCAGGCCGCCGCCAACAACGTAGAAGATGGTGGTGCCGATGCCGCCGGTGCCGGGCAGGGTAGAACCCATGCGGTTCTGGATCTCGATGGTCAGAGTGCTGTGGTCAACACTACCGGTAAACTTATCACCGCCCGTCAGTTCAGTAAGCTTGGGGTCGTCAGCTTCGATTTGATGATCAGCGGTAACGGTAAACTTTATAGGCTCAATGGAGTTATAGCCGGCGGGAGTGATGATCTCCTTGATCATGTATTCGCCGTCATCAATGCCCTTCCACTCGAAGTCGGTCCTAGTCTCGCTTACAAGCTTGCCTTCTGCGTCAACGTTCAGTGCCTCGACCGGAGCATAAGCGTCCTCATCCTCCATAATGTAGGAAGTGCCATCGGTGGGGACAGCAGGCAGCTTTTTGTACAGGGCAAAAGCTGCGCCGGGCAGAGGTTTGTTATCCTGATCGACCTTATTGGCAACAACTTTATAGGTGAAAACAATGTTCTTGTCCGGTTTGGTCTGACCCTTGCCATTGCCATTCGGGTTGTTGGAGAATACCAGATAAGCTTCGTTCGGGTTGCCGGTAGAACCAAGGATAGCATCAGAATCCAGACTGGCGGTATATTCGACCGTGATTGTGGAGCCGTTGGTTGCACCGAACGCCTTCACATTATCAATAGAAACAGTCAGCTTTTTATTTGCAGAATCCCAATTGCTGGAGTATTCACCAGCGTACAAAGTTTTATCACCGACCTTGACGGAGGTGATATTTCTATAAGTCAGGTGATCCATGGTATCGACAAACTCCACATAGTAGGTGTCGAAGTTGCTCACATTGCCCAGAGTAGCAGTCAGCTGGTAAGGAATAATATCGCCGATATCGTAGTCGGCAGAATCCTGCCAGTCAGTAGTAGTGCCAGCGGAATCGTTTTTGTCTTTGACCTTCTTCTGAAGGGTGGGGATATCAGTTTTTACCTGAGGGGTAACAGTTTCAGGGCCGCTCACCAGCAGAAGGGTCAGGTTCGAAGCATCGTATTTGCCTTCCACGGGGGTAACGTCTTTGATCAGATAATAGCCAGCAGAAGGAAGAGCAATGCTGCCAGTACCTTCGGTTTTGTCAGTGGTCAGGTAACCGTTAGCAACAAAAGCCGCAAACTTAGTGGCGTGTTCCGCATCAAATTTTGCTAGTTTCTCTGCAACATCAGATGCGCTCTCGCAGGAGGCAAAATCGGTAGTGGTCTTTAAAGCTGCCAAAAGCTCATCATCATTAACACCAGTGCCCCATTTAACATCAGACAGTTTCTTGGTGGCGGAGTCCAGCTTTGCACTAAAAATCTGATAGGCTTCAAAGTTATGATTCGTAACGTTAACCTTAGAGCCGGGAACTTCCGTACCGGCAGCCGCCCACGCCGGGATCGCCATGGCGCAAACCATAGCAACTGCCAGCAGCGCAGCCATGAGTTTCTTCATTGCTTTTTTCATGGAAAAAGCCCCTTTCTTTTCTGCCCCTTGCCGCCCCCTGCATTTTGTGCAGGGGGGGAGGGGTGTGGTTTTTGTTAGGTTTATCGCGTAAACCTTGCGCTGGGCGGGCGGGGGCTCAGCCCCGGCACGCCAGCAGGGAAGTGCAATTTAATCATCTGCCCTCCCTTCGCGTCTGCGCTTGCGGTGGATAAAACTATATGCCAGCGCAGACAGCATCATTGTGCCGCCCACGGCTGTGTACGGGAGTGTACCGGTGCCGCCAGTAGAGGGAAGCTCGTAGCCAACGATCTCCTTGTTGGTCAGCGTAAGCAGACCGCCGTTTTCCACACCGGTTGTGTTGCTGTCGCTGTAGGTCACGTCGTACTTGCCGCCGGTAGAAGCTTCCTCGATATAGTAGAAGAAACCTTCTTCCACGTCCTTGAAAACATAGATCCAGTTGTTCTTCTGGTTAAGGGTAATGGTGTTTACGTATTGGGCACTGTCTTTGCTGCCACCGTCAGGATAACGATACAGCTTCACCGTGACATCAGTATTCGGAGTGAGGGCATCAGAGATCGCCTTACCGTCCTTATCCTGCCAGAACTTCTGGATCGTCAACCATTTACGCGTATTCTGCACGGTGTAGTTCTTTTGCTGACCGCCGGTGCAGATCACAACCTTGCTTTGCTCTAAATCAGTAGGCTTATTAGTATTTTCCCATGCATGAGCAGCGGTTTCATTACTGTCTGCGTCTGCAAAGATGAAATACACAGGATCAGCCGTGCCGATTTTGTAGCCAGCAGGTGCATTGGTCTCAACGAGTCTGTAGAGCGTATCGGGCAGGATTTTAAAGTGCTCGCCGTGGGAATCGTCTTTCTCGTTATCACCAAGGTGGAGAACGATCTCGCCATTCACATCCGTTTTATGCAGGGACTGTCCGTCATGGGCGGCGAATTCAGTTCCGTTGTAGGAGGAGAGCGTAAACTCCGCACCCTGCAAACGCGTCAACGGATTCAGACTGTCAACCTTATACAGTGTGAACTGACTGCGAGAAACGGAACCGCTGGCTTCAAGTTTGGTAACTTGCGTGTTGCTGTTTGCGTGGTGATCACCTGTAAGCTCTGCAACATTCGAAAGCGTCACGTTATCGTTGGAATCCAGCACATAATCGTACTTTAATACATAACCGCGAGCATCGTCCAGCGTGAACGTCATGGTATGGGTGTCATAACCAGTGCTGCTGTCTGTGGTACGCTTATAGACCATGCCATAGCTTGTAGTAGGCAGTGCCGGGTTGCCATCTTTATATGGATAATCGTACAACTTTACGCTGTCCATATCCAGATGCGCCGTAACATTCTTATCTTGCACAGCCAGCGTATCCGTCAAAATTACCGTGTCGCCGCCCTTCAGCAGGTCGGCGCAAGCGGGATTGATATCCAGACTGTAATGCACCGCAAGCTGACCGGTTTCTTCGCCATTTTTATTTACAAGCGCTTCATACGTTGCACTCTTGGTCAGGTATTCAAGATTACGGTTTAAGGTAATGGTTGCATCGGCGTGCTTGCCGTCCCACTCTGCCTTATTGGTGTAGGTTCCGGTTACGGTTTTCGGGCTCTCCCACTTGGTGTCCGTAACGGTTGCCGCATAGCGGACAAGGAGGTGCGTCAATCTGTCGCCTTCAGCCTTATTAAGCTCATATTTGACTCGCTCGTCGTCGAGGTTTTTGAACTTAAAAGTAACGTTCTGACCAATGCAGGTGGCTTCAAAATTATTCGAATTATCGAACGTGAAATTGCCATGTCCATTCTGCTGGCACCAATTACTCCAGCCAAAGAAGCCCTTGGCACTGCCTTCCTTAAAAGTAAGTCCGTTGGGGAGAGTATCGGTTACCGTAACGGTGTAGTTTCCGTCCGTGTCCGGGGAAAACTTCTTCAAGCTGGAGACATCCAGAACAAGCTCGTAGTATACCTCCATGCCGGACTTATAGTCCCCGGTTGCAGTAGGCTGGTAGTTCGTATTGCGACTACCGTACAATGGGTTAGTACCCAGATCGGTTGTGGATACACCCTTAGTAAGACCGGTTTTATCTGTGTTCTTTTTATAATAATAATTGGCGGTATTATTATAGATATAGAATTCTGCACCTGCCTTAACAGCCGTGGTGTCTACGTGCGTATAATAGCTGCTGATGTTCATGCGCTTGACAGGGGAAGTACCTTTGTACGAACCGTTGTTCTTCAGGCGGATGATAAAGGTGTGTACCTTGTCGGTGCTATTCGTAGCATCAATTGAGTGATCGGGAGCTTGGCTCGCGTCACTGAAGAATTCGGCATAGTAATCGATCTCAACAGTAATGCCGGCGTCTTTAGCAGAAAGCGTTTTGTTGTCTGCGTTTGTAAAAGTCAGGCTGTCGCGGATCGCCTGATCCAGCTCCGAAGCAATACCGTAGTGCTCGCCATACGTAGGTTTTTTGATCTGGTCAACAAAGGTATACTCAGTCCAGGTATTGGGCACATCGGAAGAAATCTGCCAGTCCGCACGGTACTGATTTTCCGTATCGGTGGAGGTCAGACTGTTTTGCGCCTTAGACTTGTTGAAGCTCCAGCTGCGGTCGGACGGCGTAACATCCTTTCCGGCTGTGTAATCCTTATCGTCTATCGTGATGGTGGAGTCATTATGCACCGTTACCTGCTTGCCATCAGTGCTGGCTGGCACGGACGTTACATAGGTGAATTTATACTCCATGCCGTAGACATCCTGATTAAAGGTGTAGGTAAAGCCTTTTTTATCGGCGTTGGGCTCAAATGGCTCGCCAATACTCTTGGTGAACCAGTTGCCATCTTTGTCGCGGACTTGTTCCAGCTTGATGCTGCCGTTGATCAGAGCACCCTCGGTAGTGATCGTGTCTACGACCTTAGAACCCTTCAGGTTCTGTCCGTAAGGATTCTTGACGCCCACAGTCCATGTTATGGTGTTGGTGTCGGGATCGTAAGAACCGTTTTTCCAGATACGATCTTCAAAACTAGTCGTCCACCACTTCCAATCATCCTTTTTGTTGGAGCGTGCTTTATTCTTGAATTCAACGGAACCAGCACCTGCGGCAGTGTTTTTGATTATCTTGACGCGATAGGTCAGCCGATAACTCTCACCAGAGTTAAGCTTGACCAGATTTTCGATATGAAAGCTGTTGTCAGTAACATGATTTTGGTAATTCTCGATCTCGGTCTCGTGGTTGTCTTTATCGATTTTGACCAGCTTAAAGCTGTCGGTTACATATTCGCCCGCAATCGTGTCGTTGTTTTGGAGTTCGTCCAGAATCTCAATTGGGTCGCTCCAGCCATCCTTAGAGGAAACGATGACGGTGTATTCAATATAGGTGCCGTCACTATCCACAACGGGGGTAGCGCCCTTCTTTTCAATAGCAAGATCGCGCGGCAGCTTGACAAGAAGATCCAGCCCGGTCGGGAAGCGGATCTTAGAGCTTTCCTCAAAGCCGACTGTGGAAACTTCTGCCTCAAAATCGAAGTGTCCGGTAAAAGGCTTTGAAGTATCAAAATCGTTATAGAAAGTAAGATGGACAACACCATCCGTATCAACTACGCCAGTACCAACTTCTTGATTCCCGTCACTTTGGTTGATCAGCTTGAAGTCTTTATTTTCGGTCAATTCAATGCCGTCAGGAAGCTTATAGGTCAGGGTTTTTGGCGTAAGATGATCCTTAAGGGCATTTTCAGGGATATTAAAGGTGTAGTTCAGACTAAGCTTATCGCCATCCATCAACTCAATAGAAGAAGTTCCCGGCTCGAGGATCTGGCTACCCTTCTTTACGGTGATACCGGTAATGCCGCCCTTATTCGTACCCTCGGGCGTTTCCACAAAGTAGTCAAGATAGGTCGTTTTCCCCGCCGTCATCGTGGGCGTGCGGTTCGGACGGCTGGCGGAGATGGTGGGCAGCTGGCCGCCGTAGGTGTCGGCGTACTGGGCGGCGGCAACACTCACTACGCCCAGAACTTCAGCGCTGGAAAGGGTAACTTCAGCCACCTTGCCGTCCACATCGCCGGAGATGACGGTCAGCGTGTCATCGTCCACTGCGCTCACGATGCCCACGGTCTCCACGGGCTGAGCGTCAGTCACGGTAGTGGTCTGCGGCTCGGCAGCGGAGGAAACCACGCTGGGCACAGCGGTGTCAGAGCTGTCCACAGGATTTGCAGCGGGCTGGTCCGGGTCAACGGTGTCGGGGATATCGGGGAGGTCAGGGGTATCGAGGGTGGTCGCGTCCTCGACGGCAGGGGCGGTATCCAGCGCAGCAGCGCCGGATTCCTCAAGTTCTATGCCGTTCTCACCCTCAGCGTCCATGCTGAACAGGTCGTCCAGACCGTCCGCTGCACCGTCGGCGCTGCTGTCCACAGCCACGGTGCGGGTGACGTACTTATTATAAATAACGATGTCGCCCACATCGGCGGCGCTGCCGTCCTCGCCGTCCAGCAGCCATTCCATGTCGCTCATGGAGCTGCGCAAGGCAAGCACACTGGCCTCCTGCGGGATAGCGCTCTGGGGGATACCGGCGTACTTCAGGCAGTAAGAGAGGAACATCACGTCCCACTCGCCGTAGGGGTTGCCGTAGGACTGACCGTAGCGGGAGTAGTAGCGCAGGGTCACGCCGTCCGCGGGGTCGATCTCAAAGTTTTTCTCGCTCTGCTCGTAGCCCAGCTGGGTCTGCGCCACGCTGACCAGATCCTCGGCCCAGTTGCCGGTCATCACGGCCTCGGCGTTGGCGGCCTGCCACTCCTCGGGGGTCTCAAGGTCGGCAGAAGTGTCGCTCAGGCAGGCAACGGTGTGGTGGTGCTCCGGCAGGGGGCAGGTGAGCACTTCCTCGTAGCAGGCGTCAGTGTGGTGGTGGTAGATGGGCTCCACGGTGTCCACCATAGGCGCCAGCGCCACGGGCTCGGCCACAGCCATAGCCGCCAGCTCGGCGCTCTGGGTGGGTTCCACCACCTGCTCCACAAGCTCGCCCTCTTCCAGTCCGCAGGTCAGCTCGTACTCGGTGGTATAGCAGCTTTCGTCGTGGGTATGCTCAAATTTGTCGCAGATCAGGCTGCCGTCCTCGGGGTCAAAGCAGTCGTCACCGTGGACGTGCTCTTCCTCCATGCAGGTCAGGGTCTGCACCTCGGTGTAGCAGTCCTCGGTGTGCTCGTGGGGCACAAACTCGATCTGCGGCTCCAGTGCCAGCGGCATTGGCTCAGCCTCAACGGTGGGCTGGCTGGCCTCGGCGGCGGCCACTTCGGCTGCGTTTTCAAGGTCGCCTTCATTATAACCGCAGGTCAGCACCTTGGTGTAGCAATCAGCCGTGTGGGTGTGCTCCTCCTCGCCGCACTGGTACTGCGCGGTCATCGAGATGCCCACGCCATGCAGCTGCCAGTTGACGAACAGGGTGGTGATCATGGCAAGTGCCAGCACAAACGCTGTGTAGCGCCGCAGGGTGTGCCGGTCCTCGCGGAACCGCTCCATGTACGTTCTAAGAATGTCGTTCATAACGGAATACCTCCTCCCGGGGTCAATGGATCAACGAGAAGCTGGACAAGGGCCATATCCTCAGGAAAACCCTGCCAACGATCTGGCTTTTTTCAACGCAGCCTATCACGCTGCTGCGGCTGTCGATGGAGGTGGAGCGGTGGTCGCCCAGCACGAAGTAGCGGTTTTCCGGCACCTGATAGGGGAACCGGATGTCGCATTCGCCCACGGTCAGCACGTCCACATAAGGTTCGTCCAGCGCCACGCCGTTTACCGAGACCACGCCGTTCACGTCCATATCGATCACATCACCGGGCTGCCCGATGATGCGCTTGAGCAGCAGCTTGTTCTGCCAGTAAAACCCGCATAACTCACCGTTTTCAATGTGGTTGGATTTTACCAGCAGGATAATGTCCTTATCATTTAACGTAGGGTTCATGCTGTCGCCGGAGACCTGAAGCACCGGCAGAAACAGCGTAGCCAGCAGCACAGCTACTGCGGCTACCACCACCAGAATATAGATCGTACTGCGCAGCACCCGCTGGTAGCGGCTCTGGTACGCAAGACGCTCACGTTCTGCGGCCACTTCCTCGGTGGAAGGAATGGAAGCGAACCGGATATCGCGTTTTTTCATGTTTCCTCCGAAGGCAGGCCGTCGGTGCTGCGGTACTGGTCCAGCAGCTCGTTAGCCTTGCGGTCAAATGCCTGCCAGCGCTGCTGCACCTCCTGCTCGGCGCGCTCTACCATGGCCTTGCAGTCGGCCTCGGTCTGGGTACGCTTTTGCGCGGCGTCAGCGGTCATGGCGTCGCATTCCTGCTGCGCCTGCGCTTTCAGGTTGTCGGCGTCTGCCTGTGCCTGTTCCAGAATGCGTTTGGCCTCGCTGCGCGCCTGCGAAAGGGTGTTGGCGGCGGTGGCGTTGGTATCCGCAAGGCTGGCCTGTACCGAATGCAGATAGTCATCGGCGGCGGCCTGCGCGGCGGCGAACACGTTGTTCAGCTCCAGCGCGGCCTGCGCGATGGAACCGGCGCTTTCCAGCCGGAGCTGCCGGTCCTGCAGCTGCGCGGTGAGCGCGGCGTTCTGCGCCTTGAGCTGGTCCTCGCTCTGTTTCAGCGCATAGATGATCTCTATCAGTTCAGCGCGGTGCATCCGCCGCAGTTCACGATCTGCCATTTACGTACAAACTCCCAAATGTAAGATAACGAAATTTCTTTCGGAAATACCGAAAAAACTTAAAGAAAATGCCTGAAAAATCGCTTGCCGCCGCGCGATTTGCGCGACCAGAGAGGTCTTTTATAAACTACCCTATTGTAGCACATTCCCTGTAACAACAATATAACAAATCAGACACAAAATCAAGAGGTAAAGCCCAAAAAAATATCGCAAATTGTTCTGCTTTGTGTGCAAAACACCCAAAAATAAGGTAATATACTGCAGAGTTGTTAAAATTTCCCTTCATAATTCATGAGCGTGAAGTTCTGCGCAGTAATACACTGAATTGCTGTGCCTGCGAAAAACGGGAGCCGCACTTTTTCGTAAAAAGTGCGGCTCCCGTATCCAGACTTTGGGGTGACCCTTTTACTTGCCGAAGCTGCCCAGCAGGCTGTTCAGCGATACAAAGGACTGGTAGATGACGTTGACGTTGTTGATGATGGAGCTTGCACCGGAGAAGATGCGGGCGATGTAGTTGAACACCTTGCCAACGTCCAGGAAGGCCTGATAAGCGTTGTTGGCACCGCCGTCCAGATAGGTCATCTCCTCGGCCTCAATGGCGGAATAGCTGGCGGGCATTTTCATGGTAGAAGTAGTCATAGTAAGATCCCTTTCTTCAATGGTATCATTGCGTTTACAGCGGTGTTCAGAACATGGTGGAGACCAGCAGGGTAGTAAGCAGGGCACCGGCTACAAGTGCAGGCCCTACATACTTCTGCCACTGGGTGGCGGCAGACGGGGTGGTGGGCTGCGGCACAGTGGTGCCGGCCTTGGCAGTCCAGTGAGCGTAGATGGTAGCATCGGAGGTGAACACGGTGGAGGTGGTCACTTTGCTGCCGCCCACCGGCTCGGTGTACCAGCCGTCAAAGGTGTAGCCCGTCATGGTAGGCTGCTCGGGCGTGCTCTCCAGCTTGCCGGACAGGTTCGTGTAGGTGACCACAGTAGAGCAGATGCCGCCTTGGGCATCCATACCAATGGCGTACACGTTCTCTTCCTTTTTGCTCCCTGAAGTTTTGTCGGCAGCAAATGCAGCCGGCAGCGCGCAGCACAGCAGCGTGAACAGGCAAAGCCCGACCACCAGCGTTTTCAGGAATTTTTTCATGAGATCCCTCGCTTTCCTTCACAAAGATGGAGACACTGCCCCGTCCGGGCATAGCCCGGACGCAGGAGAAGTTTCTTCAACATATTTTTATCACATTCAGTGTACCAGAAGCGCAACAAAAAATACAGTCTTTTGAGAAAATAATAAGAAAAATCAAGAAAAAAATAAATTTCACCTTTGCAAGATGAATTTTATACCCCTGCGGACTGTGTTTTATGAAAAACGCATCCCGCAAAACTTACCTTTCGTAAAAACATGGAAGGATATGGAAAACGCAAAACCCCTGCCGCAAAGCCTGAAAACCGACCCAAACCCAGCGGGTGGCGCACAGAAAAAAGCTGCAAAAACGCGGCGCACCTCTTGTGGAACAGCGGAAAATATGCTATACTATCTTGCATGATGCGCCATCGCCAAGCGGTAAGGCAGGGGACTTTGACTCCCCCATCGTAGGTTCGACTCCTGCTGGCGCAACCAGAAGAAGGCCGTTGTACAGTTTCCTGTGCAGCGGCCTTTTTATTAAGAACTTGAGTGAAGAAAAACCACCAGCTAAGCTGGTGGAATAAAAACGGCT
>CAJMQZ010000006.1 GCA_905215595.1 uncultured bacterium | reverse complement strand
TCTTCCATCAGCTTCACGGCCTCGGCGCGGGGCAGGATGAAGGGCTTGATGGGCAGGTTCTCCTTGACGATCTTGCGCATCTCTTTTTCGATGTTGGCCAGATCCTCGTCGCTCAGCTTCTGGTCGCCCAGATCGACGTCGTAGTAGAAGCCGTTCTCGGTGGCGGGGCCGAAGGCAAAGTCCGCCTGCGGGTACAGGCGCTTGATGGCCTGTGCCATGATGTGGGCTGCGGTATGGCGGATGACGTGCAGTTCCTGGTCCTGCGGGCACTCGTCCACATGGCCGTCCTTATAGATGATCTTCATGGTTGCATTCTCCTTTGACAGATAAAACAGATAACAAAAAAGCGCTTCATCCCGCATTTACCAACGGGATGAAGCGCCTGAAAAAGTCCACAGCGTTCCACGGTTCCACCCGAATTGCGCCGCCCGGCCCGGGCAGCGCCTCTCGCTGTGCTGTAACGGGCACGCCCGGCAGAGGTTCGCCTCTGCACTCTGCGGTGGTAGAAGCCGGGGTCATGGCAGGCTGCTTGCAGCACCCGGAAACCCGGGGCAGCCCTCTCTGCGGCATGAAAAGCGGGGCTTCAGTTTGTCCGCATCAATGTTTTGGACAGGATGAAACTACGCTGATTGTAGCACGCCAGAGCAAAAAAATCAAGGGATAGCGGCAGAAATATACTTTTTTATGCGCCCTGCTTCTCCACGCTGCGCACAGCCAGCGCCTTAGCGGGCTTCATCAGCAGCACGCAGACACCGTTAAAGAGCACAGAGCCCACGATGAAGGTGATAAAGAACTGCGGCAGATGGGCGGTCAGGGCAGGGATATCAATGCAGGCCACGGTCAGGTAGGCAAAGCCCACGTTGTTCAGCACCTTGGGTGCGTAGGGGTGCAGGATGATGAGGATGAACAGCACCACGGCCAGCGGGATGAGGAAGCCGAAGAAGCCGCCCAGCACCGGGGTCAGGGCCGTGATGGAAAGCAGAGCGATCACAGTGAGGATCAGACCCACAAGACCACCCAGCTCAACGGTGACGAAGCGATCCTTCACATCGCCTTCCAGCGTGAACATCATGATATTGCTCAGGAAGATCAGCCAGCTGTACTCCATGCCGGTCAGGTGGATGACGGCATTTGCAATCAGGATCCAGACCAGCAGCATCAGGCGGAAGTAAAGCAGAAAGCGCTTGGTTACGGTCTCGTTCATAGGGGTGTCCTCTCTTTCTCGTCTGTATTGACAAGTGTTTCTTTTCAAATATTCGGATACTTTGGCAAGTAACACTTGCATTTAACAGGACGAGTATACAATACTTTCCAGAAAAAGACAATAGTTTGGCAACTAAAAATTGCATTATATGTAAATTTGGTATGGCGGGGGGAGCCGGGGATGCAGACGGGGTAGCTCGCCCAGCCAACCCCCTCAGTCTCGCTACGCTCGCCAGCTCCCCCAAGGGGACGCCTTTGGGCTGTGCCGAAAACTTTGCCTCCACCACTGAAGCCGTCCCCTTGGACAGACTCTCCCCGGCCGGGGAGAGATGTCGCGTTAGCGACAGAGTGGGGAACGGGTGGCATCGCCGCAGGCGATGACGGAAGGGGTATCTCTCTGCACCTTGCCACGGGCGGCGAAGCAGTGTATAATAGCCTCAGAACGTTACAACGCCGGAAACCCCGGCAGATACAGGAGGAAATGAAGATGAATAAACCGGTACTGGTCGTCATGGCAGCCGGCATGGGCAGCCGCTACGGCGGCATGAAGCAGATCGACCCGGTGGGTCCCAACGGACAGGTCATTATGGACTACTCCCTCTACGACGCCCGCCGCGCCGGCTTTGAGACCGTGATCTTTGTCATCAAGCACGAGATCGAGGACGCCTTCAAGGCAGCCATCGGCGACCGCGTGGCCAAAGCAATGAACGTGAAGTACGCTTTTCAGCAGCTGGAGGAACTGCCCGCCGGCTTTGCCGTGCCGGAGGGCCGCGTAAAGCCTTGGGGCACCTGCCACGCCGTGCTGGCTGCAAAGCCCCTCATCGACGGCCCCTTTGCGGTCATCAATGCGGACGACTACTACGGCCCGGAGGCTTTTCAGGTGATGTACGATTACCTGTCCACCCACGCCGATGATGATTTCTACCGTTACTGCATGGTCAGCTACCTGTTGAAGAACACCCTGTCCGAGAACGGCAGCGTGGCACGCGGCGTGTGCATCAAAAACGAGGACGGCACCCTGCAAAGCGTGACCGAGCGCACCCGCATCGAGCCCTGCGATGGCGGCGCACACTACACCGAGGACGGCGGTGAGAGCTGGGTGGATCTGCCCGGCGACACCCCCGTGAGCATGAACCTGTGGGGCTTCGGCAAGAGCTTTCTGGACGAGGCCGAGCAGCGCTTTGCGGGCTGGCTGACCGAGAATCTGCCGGTGAACCCCCTGAAGTGCGAGTATTTCCTGCCGCTGGTGGTGACCGAGCTGATCGAGGAGCACAAGGCAAAAATTCAGGTGCTGCGCAGCACGGATAAGTGGTTCGGCGTCACCTACCGGGAGGATAAGCCTTTGGTGATGGATGCCATCGCCCGCAAGACTGCCGAGGGTCAGTATCCTGAAAACCTATGGAAGTAAATGCTTCCTGATCGCGTAAAATCATCTTGACAAGAACAAAGACGGGCAGCCCGCAGGCTGCCCGTCTTTGCGTTTTATCGTTCTTATGCCTCGCCTTTTTTCAGCAGGTCCAGTTCCGGCATCAGCTCGGTGCTCACGATGGTAAGCATCTGTTCCAGTTTAGCGCATTCCTCGGGGGTAAAGCGCTGCCGGGCACGCTCCACTACGGTGTGCAGATACGAGTAGCTGATGTTGTAGTAGTCGATATACTTCTGGGTGGGGCGCAGGTGGTACTCCCGCCGGTCGGTGGTGGACTGGATCTTTTCCACATAGCCCTTTTTCACCAGACTGCCGATCTTGTACGCCGCATTGGGGGTGGAGATCTGCATCATGCGGGAAAACTCCGCAATGGTGGGCTCGCCCATGGCCATGATGCCCTCCATGCAGAAGGATTCCACCGTGGTCAGGGTAGCCTCACGGGTGGCAAAGCGCTGGAACACGTTCTGATAAAAATGCAGCTTGAATTTGGTATAGACGTCCTGAAAAGCTTTTTCCAGCATGGGTCATGCGCCTCCAATGCTTTAGTTTTCTTGCTATACGGCTAGTATACCACGAAAATGCCCCGCTGCATAGCGGGATTTTTACACAGCATCCCCGGAAGTTTTTGCCCGGGTGCGGGCGCGGATGACGCTGAGCACCGCCAGTTCCAGCACGATGGCAACCACCAGCAGCACCAGCGAGGTGACAAGGCTTGCGCTGCTGCCCAGCACCGCCTGTGCAAGGCCGGTGATGATGTAGCACACCGCCGAGCAGGCCGCCGCCGTAATGGCGTAGGGCAGCTGGGTGGAAACGTGGTTCACATGGCTGCAATGTGCGCCCGCCGAGGCCATGATGGTGGTATCTGAGATGGGGGAGCAGTGGTCGCCGCACACCGCGCCGGACAGGCAGGCGGCAATAGAAACCACCAGCATCTCGCCGTCCGGGAAGGCGTGGCAGACGATGGGGATCAGGATGGAGAAGGTGCCCCAGGAAGTGCCGGTGGCAAAGGCAAGGAACACCGCCACAAGGAAGATGATGACCGGCAGCAGATACTGCAAAGCCGCCGCAGAGCTGCCCAGCAGGTTTGCCACATAATACTTTGCGCCCAGCAGGCCGGTCATGCCGGACAGCGTCCATGCAAGGGACAAGATCAGCATGGGGCTGACCATGGCCTTGAAGCCCTCGGGGATGCAGGCGGCAAAGTCCTGAAAGGTCATCACGCTGCGCACCCGGTAAAATACAAAGGTGAACAGCAGGGCAATGCTGCTGCCCAGCACCAGACCCGCCGAGGCGTTGCAGTCCGCAAAGGCAGTGATGAAGTCCACGCCCTCAAAGAAGCCGCCGGTGTACACCATGCCGAAGATGCAGGCCGCGATCAGCACCAGCACCGGCGCAAGCAGGTCGATGACGTGGCCGTTCGTGTCCGAGCCGTCGTCCACATCGTCACCGTAGGGACGGTCGGTGGTGGTGAACAGGTCGCCATTCTTGGCGTTGTCCTCGTTCAGCTTCATGGGGCCGAACTCTGCCCCGGTAAAGATGAGGAACAGGCTCATCACCACGGTCAGGACGGCGTAATAGTTATAAGGAATGGTGCGCAGGAACATGGTAAAGCCGTTGATGCCGGAGCCCTCCGGCACGCTGGAGGTAACGGCAGCCGCCCAGCTGGACACCGGCGCAATGATGCAGATGGGCGCGGCGGTGGAATCGATCAGGTAGGCCAGCTTTGCGCGGGACACCTTCTGCCGGTCGGTCACCGGGCGCATCACCGAACCCACGGTCAGGCAGTTGAAGTAGTCGTCCACAAAGATCATCACGCCCAGCAGCAGGGTGGCAAACTGTGCGCCCGCCCGGCTGTGGATGTGGGTGGAGGCCCAGCGCCCGAAGGCCGCCGAGCCGCCCGCCTTGTTCATCAGCGCCACCAGAATGCCCAGCATGACCAGAAAGGCCAGAATGCCCACGTTGCCGGAGTCCGACAGCTTGGTGATCATGCCGCCGTCCTCGTTGAAGAACAGGGTGTTCAGCGCCAGCTCAAGGTTGCCGTTGGCATACAGCAGCGCACCGGAGGCAATGCCCACCAACAGCGAGGTGTACACCTCCTTGGTGTTCAGCGCCAGCACGATGGCAATGACCGGCGGCAGCAGGGAAAAGAAGGTGCTGTACACCGCACAGGTGTAGGTGGCGGGGTCGGCTACCTTACCGGGGGTCACCGCCGTGCACCACAGCAGCAGGGCAAAGACGAACAGCGCCCCCGCCCAAGAAAGATTTTTGTTTTTCATAAGCTCCTCATATCAGGTGTCAATCATTGTCTGCGGGGTTCGTCCGGCGTATCGGGGCGCAGACTGCGGGGCAGACTACCCACAGAAATGCAAAGGGGGTGTGCACCGTGCCGGATTACAAGGCCATGTACTTTGAACTGTTCCGCGCCAGCGTGCAGGCCGTGCAGCTTTTGCAGGACGCGCAGACCCGCGCCGAGCAGCAGCTGCTGGCCGCAGACTTGCCGCCGCTGCGGCTGGACGAAACAGAACCGGACGATCCTTAACCCTTTTTGGCCTCGGCCTTAGCGGCAAACTTTTCCTCAAAGATGATAAAGCGCTCGTGGGTGCCGCCGCCCACAGGGCCTTTCTCGTCCGCAAGCGTCACCTTAAAGGTCAGCTTGCGGCCCTCTACGGCCACCAGCTCACTGTGGCAGGTCACGGTCATGCCCACAGGGGTGGGTGCGGTGTGCTCCAGCTCCAGCTTGGTGCCCACGGTGCCGCTGCCTGCTTCCAGCGCAGGGGCAACGCTCTGCCAGCAGGTCTTTTCGGCCAGTGCCACCAGTGCGGGGGTGGCAAACACATCCAGCGTACCGCTGCCCATGGTCTTTGCAGTGTTCTCTGCGCTCACGCGCACGCTCTGCTCGCCGCAGATCCCGGTTTCCAGCTTCATATACAGTTCCTCCTTATGCGTCCTATGGACGCAGTTGTGTTATTTGTGGTTACACACCTTTATAAGATATCACAAAACGCACCGGAATGCACTATTTTTTGCATATTTTTTCAGGGGGGCGTTGTACCCCCTCAGTCTCGCTGCGCTCGCCAGCTCCCCCAAGGGGAGCGAACCCTCTCAGGCTCACTACGTTCGCCAGCTCCCCCGAAGGGGGAGCTTTTACACATCTGCCGGTAAACTTTTATCATTCATCCGATACATTTCCGTTATTGCGAAAAAGCTCCCCCATCGGGGGAGCTGGCACGCCGTCAGGCGTGACTGAGAGGGTTGCCGTCCCCTTGGGGAAGGTGGATTGCCGCGCAGCGGCAAGACGGAAGGGGTAACCCGCACCCCATTTGCAAATTTAAATTGCATCTTTTTTGCGTTTTACGGCGATTTTCAGCAATTTTGCGGCAATGTAAAAAACTTTGCGGATTTTGCTTGACAGGGGGCTGTCTGCGTGCTATCATGAACACATGAACAGATGCTCATGTATCGAAACGAAAGGGGATGACAGCATGACCGGGCTAGAACAGACCGCACCGGAAAAGGAAAAGCAGCCGGTGGAGATGCCGGATGACGAGGTGCTGTACGAACTGGCAGACCTGTTCCGCGTGTTCGGCGATTCCACCCGCATCAAAATTCTGTACGCCTTGCACGACAGCGAACTTTGCGTGCAGGATATCGCGGACGCCGTGCAGCTGAGCCAGTCTGCCGTCAGCCACCAGCTGCGGGTGCTCAAGGACTCCAAGCTTGTGCGCTTCCGGCGGGAGGGCAAAACTGTTTTCTACGCACTGGACGATGACCATGTGCGCAGCATCCTCTCCATGGGGATGGATCATATCGAAGAATGACCGGGCACGCGCCCGCAGAAAAGAAAGGCTGGTACTTATTATGAAAAAGACCTACAAGATCGAAGTGGACTGCGCCAACTGCGCCCAGAAGATGGAGGATGCCGCCAACACCGTAGCCGGTGTGGAAAAGGCGACCGTCAGCTTTATGACCCAGAAGATGAAGGTGGAGTTTGCCGAGGGTGCCGACCCCCACGCCACCATGGAGAATGTGCTGTCTGCCTGCAAGAAGGTAGAGGACGACTGCGAGATCTTTGATATCTGATGTACGGCAAAGCTCTCCCGGTCGGTACGGACTGGGGGAGTTTTTCTGTGGAAAAATCCGCCACTTTTCAACAATTTCCACCGGGTTTTCAACAGATTTCGTGAGAAAACCGAAAAAGAAGCGTGAAAAAGCGCTTTTTTGCCGGAAAACTGTGTGGAAAACCCGGGTAAAACTGTGGAATACCCATTTTTTGCCGAAAAACTTGTGGAAAACCACTCGTTTTTCATCCGCTGCACCGCAAACTGAGGAGCGTTGCTTATGAACAAGAAACAAAAAAAGACCCTTGAGCGCATTCTGATCGCTGTGGCACTGGTGATCGTGCTCAAGCTTTTGCCCGCCTTGCCCATGCCGGTGGAGCTGGCGCTCTACTGCATCCCCTACCTTGTGGTGGGCTGGGATGTGCTGCGCAAGGCGCTGAAGGGCATCAAGAACCGTCAGCCCTTTGACGAGTGCTTTCTGATGGCAGTGGCCACCGTGGGCGCGTTTGCGCTGGGCGATTATGTAGAGGGCTGCGCCGTTATCATCTTCTACCAGATCGGCGAACTGTTCCAGAGTGTTGCCGTGGGCAAGAGCCGCCAGAGCATTGCCAGCCTGATGGATATCCGCCCGGACTACGCCAACATCGAGGGCGAGGACGGCAAGCTGGAGCAGGTAGACCCGGACGAGGTCGAGGTGGGCACCGTCATCGTGGTGCAGCCCGGCGAGCGGGTGCCCATTGACGGCATCATCGTGGAGGGCGCTTCTGCCCTGAACACCGCCGCCCTGACCGGCGAAAGCCTGCCCCGGGATGTGAACGCCGGGGACGAGGTCATCAGCGGCTGCGTGAACATGACCGGCCTGCTGAAGGTGCGCACCACCAAGGAATTCGGCGAGTCCACCGTCTCTAAAATTCTCGACCTTGTGGAAAATTCCAGCATGAAAAAAGCCCGGGCAGAAAACTTTATCACCCGCTTTGCCCGGGTGTATACCCCCGCCGTCTGCTACGGCGCACTGGCGCTGGCGCTTCTGCCGCCGGTGGTGCTGCTGCTCATGGGACAGCCCGCCCGCTTTGGCGACTGGGTCTACCGCGCCCTGACCTTCCTTGTCATCAGCTGCCCCTGTGCGCTGGTCATCTCCATTCCGCTGAGCTTTTTCGGCGGCATCGGCGGTGCTTCCTCCTGCGGCATCCTCATCAAGGGCTCTACCTATCTGGAAGAACTGGCCAACACCGGCGTTGTGGTGTTCGATAAGACCGGCACCCTGACGCAGGGCACCTTTAAGGTCACCGGCATCCACCCGGCCGAGGGCGTGACCGACGCCGCACTGGTGGAAGCCGCTGCGCTGGCAGAAAGCTGGTCGAAGCACCCCATCTCCCTGAGCATCAAAGCTGCCTACGGCAAGCCCATTGACGCCGCCCGGGTCACGGACGTGCAGGAGCTGGGCGGTCATGGCGTGACCGCAAAGGTGGACGGCAAGAGCGTTGCCGCCGGTAACGCCCGCCTGATGGAAAAGCTGGGGCTGGCCGTGCCCGCCGTGGACGGCGTGGGCACCATCGTGCACGTTGCCATGGAGGGCAGCTACGCGGGCTATCTGCTGATTTCGGACGTGGTAAAGCCCCACAGCGCCGATGCCATCCGCGCTTTGAAGGCCTCCGGCGTGCGCAAGACGGTCATGCTGACCGGCGACGCGCAGCCGGTGGCACAGGCGGTGGCGCAGCAGCTGGGTCTGGACGAGTACCACGCCGGTCTTTTGCCCGGCGACAAGGTAGACCAGATCGAAAAGCTGCTTGCCGCAAAGCAGCCCAAGGAGAACCTTGCCTTTGTGGGTGACGGCATCAACGACGCACCGGTGCTGTCCCGCGCAGACGTGGGCATCGCCATGGGTGCGCTGGGTTCGGACGCCGCCATCGAGGCCGCAGACGTGGTGCTGATGGATGACGACCCCGCCAAGATCGCGCTGGCTATGCGCATCGCCCGCCGCACCCTGCGCATTGTGCACCAGAACATCGTGTTCGCGCTGGGCATCAAGGCGCTGTGCCTGCTGCTGGGCGCACTGGGCATTGCCGGAATGTGGGCAGCCATCTTTGCAGATGTGGGCGTGATGGTCATTGCCGTGCTCAACGCCACCCGCGCCTTGTATACCAAAGACCTGACCCAAAACTGATATAAATGCAAAACAGCCAGACCGGCATTGCCGGTCTGGCTGTTGTTTCTGTGACTTTTACAGCTTTTCCACCATTGCTGCCACGATCTTGGTGGCGGTGGCGACATACTCCCCGATGGAGAACTTCTTCACCACCAGTACCTCGTGGCCGTCCTCGTCGGCGTTGTCGCTCATGGCGCGCAGAATGACGCAGGGCACGCCGTTCTTGGCGGCGATCTGGCTTACCGCAGCGCCCTCCATCTCCACGCAGTCCGGGGCGCACTTGGCCTCAATGGCGGCCTTCGTCTCGCTGTCGCCCACGAACAGATCGCCGGTGGCGATCTTGCCCACCAGTGCCTTGACCCCGGCTTCGGCGCAGGCGGCTTCGGCAGCGGCGATCAGTTCCGGGTCGCCGGTGTATTCCTTCAGGAACGGCGGGTTCTGGCAGATCATATCCAGCTGGGCGTCGTGGTATAGCACCGTTTTGCCGATGACCACATCCCCGATGCCGATCTTGCTGGTCATGTTGCCCGCAATGCCGGAGAAGATGATCTTCTCCGCGCCGAACTTGGTGATGAGCACCTGCGTGGCAGCGGCGGCGTTGGCCTTGCCCATACCGGCGCAGCACACCACCACCTGCTTGCCGGCCAGCGTACCTTTATGGTACTCCACGCCGCCGTAGGGCTCAATGGTGACATTTTCCAGCTTTGCACACAGCTGGTCTACTTCATCGGGCATAGCGCCCATAATACCCAAGATCATGGTAATAAGCTCCTTTTACAATCAAAAATGGCCGCCGCGTGCGCTTTGGCCATATTCAGAGGAATGATTCTTTTAATTCAGGAAGGCTTGGAACAAACCCTCTCAGTCATCGCTGCGCGATGCCAGCTCCCCCGAATGGGGGAGCTTTTATGACGCTTCCGGTTTGCTGCAATAAAGCTCCCCCCTCGGGGGAGCTGGCAAAACCGTCAGGTTTTGACTGAGAGGGTTTCTCCTTTAAACGTTAAACAGGAACTCGATGACATCGCCATCGTGCACAACATACTCCTTGCCCTCGGTGCGCTGCAAGCCCTTGGCCTTGACGGCGGCGTAGTCGAAGTTGTTGGCTTCCAGATCGTTGTAGCCGATGACGCTGGCGCGGATGAAGCCGCGCTCGAAGTCGCTGTGGATCTTACCGGCAGCCTGCGGAGCCTTGGTGCCCTTGCGGATGGTCCATGCGCGGCACTCCTTCTTGCCATCGGTCAGGAAGGAGATCAGACCCAGCAGGTCGTAGCTGGCGGTGATCAGGTTGTCCAGACCGCTGGCCTCGATGCCCATCTCGGCCAGAAATGCCTTCTTTTCCTCGGGGCTGTAATCCGCAATATCCTCCTCGGTCTTGGCGCAGATGGGAATGTAGCGGGCGCCCTCTTCCTTGGCGCGGGCAGCCACCAGCGGGACGTACTTGTTGTTCTCGATGCCCTCCATCAGGTCGTCCTCGCCCACGTTGCAGGCGTACAGCACCGGCTTTGCGCTCAGCAGACCCATCTCGTGCAGAACGGTCTGCTGCTCGGTGTCGGCGGGGTCAAAATCGAAGCTGCGGGCGGGCTTGCCGGCGCTCAGATGGTCGGCCAGCTGCTGCAGCCAAGCGGCCTCGGCGGCAGCGCCCTTGTTGTTGCCGCTCTTGGCAGCTTTTGCCATGCGTCCGGCGCGGTTCTGCACCACCTCAAGGTCGGAGAGGATCAGCTCGTAGTCGATGGCGTCAATGTCAGCAATAGGGTCCACGGCTTCGGCCTTGGTCACGTCCTCCACCACATGGATGATGTTGTCATCGTCAAAGCAGCGCACAACGTGCACGATGGCGTCGCACTCGCGGATATGGCCAAGGAACTTGTTGCCAAGGCCGGCACCCTGACTTGCGCCCTTCACAAGACCGGCAATGTCCACGAACTCCACGATAGCGGGGGTCTTTTTGTTGGTCTGCCAGATCTCGGCCAGCTTGTCCAGCCGCTTGTCCGGCACAGCCACGATGCCGGAGTTCGGCTCGATGGTGCAGAAGGGGTAGTTTGCAGCCTCCGCGTTCTTGGTGGAGGTGATGGCGTTGAACAGAGTGGACTTGCCGACGTTCGGCAGGCCGACGATACCTAACTTCATATAAAATACGCTCCTTACACGTTTTTTGGCATAACGATACATTTACCATTATACGCGATGAACCCCGCCAGCGCAAGGGGGCAGGGCTATCTTGAATAAGGAATCCTGAAATAATCCATGACGGCTTTGAACTGATCCTGCGCGGTCAGGCAGGTGTCCAGCAGATACCCGCGCTCGGCTTTCCACTCGTGCAGACCCCGATAGTAGAACAGTTTGAGGTCATCCGTAATAATAAACGGCACGATGTTGTTCCGTAGGCACTCCTTGAAGAGCAGAAGCCGTCCGACACGCCCATTTCCATCCTGAAACGGATGGATGGATTCAAAGGCATAGTGAAATTCCAGCAGGTCTTCCAGCGACTTGGCAGAATTTTGATTGTACGCAGATAAAAGCTCTTTCATCTGCGGGGCAACCAGTTCCGGTTCGGTGGTGCTTTTGCCGCCGACCTCGTTCGGGCGCTTTTTATATTCACCGACAGCAAACCAGTCTTTGCGGGAATCGCTGGTGCCGCTTTTCAGGGTAAGGTGCAGCTTTTTAATAAACGCTTCGCTGATGGGTTTCTTTGCCTCCCGGATAACAAGGTCAATGCACTTGAAGTGATTGGCTGTTTCGACCACATCATCCACATTGACAACACCGTTCTCCATGCCGATGGTATTGGTTTCGTAAATATACCGCGTCTGGTCATGGGTCAGGCGGCTGCCCTCGATGTGGTTGGAGTTATAGGTGAGGTCGATCTGGATTTTGTGGTAGATGCCGCCCTTGACCTGCCCGGTCATCTCGTTCTGCAAAACATCCAGCAGAGTTCTGGGTGCTTCCGGCTTTTTGTTGGTGCGCGCCGGGCGCTTTGCATCCTGCGGAATGTTCCAAGTCTTGCCGGTAAGCACTGCGCCCGGGATCTTGCCGGCAGCACAGTAGTTGCGGACAGTTCGTTCTGAAACATTCCATAATTTTGCCGTATCAGCGACAGAATTGTACTTCATGATAACACCTCCCAGTAAAACGATTATACCATTTTATCGGCAAGAAATCAAATCTCGGAAGTTCCGCGGTAAACGTTTCTTGCCGATAGCGCGGCTGCGTAAGGTGTACCCTAGGCAGAAATGTGAAAAAAACTACACTTCCTTCTTTATTTTGTCATAACTGTTCCGTATAATAGAAAGGAAAGAGCCTGTCAAAACGCCCGGAAGGGCTGAAGATACAGCAAAAACCTGCATAAAAGGGGAGGAAAACACTTATGGCAAACGAAAAGATCCTTGTGGTGGACGACGACGCCAACATCTGCGAGCTGCTGCGGCTGTACCTGACCAAGGAGGGCTATCAGGTCACGGTGGCAAACGATGGCGAAGAAGGGCTGGAAAAGTTCAACGCGGTCAAGCCGGACATGGTGCTGCTGGACGTGATGATGCCCCGCATGGACGGTCTTGAGGTCTGCCGCCGCATCCGCAAGGCGGGCAACACCCCGGTGATGATGCTTACCGCCAAGGGCGAGACCTTTGACAAGGTGCTGGGCCTGGAGCTTGGCGCAGACGATTACATGGTCAAGCCCTTTGACGCAAAAGAAGTGGTGGCACGCATCAAGGCGGTGCTGCGCCGCTGCCAGACTACCTCCGCTGCCGCCGAGAGGACCAAGGGCGTCATCGAGTTCGACAACCTGCGGCTGGATATGAACAGCTACGAGCTGCGGGTCAAGGGCAAGGTGGTGGAAGCTCCCCCCAAGGAGCTGGAACTGCTGAACTGTCTGGCCTCCCACCCCAACCGCGTGTACACCCGCGACCAGCTGCTGGACGAGGTGTGGGGCTTTGAGTACTACGGCGACAGCCGCACCATTGACGTCCACGTCAAGCGCCTGCGCGAAAAGCTGGCCGGCGCTTCCGATAAGTGGGAGCTGAAAACCGTCTGGGGCGTGGGCTATAAGTTCGAGGTGCGTCAGTAATGCGTAAAAGTATCTCCACGGCCTTTTTCTCCATGGTGTCCACCCTGATGGTGCTGGGCATCGTGCTGATGGGCTGCTCGGAGTGGGTGCTGTTCAAAAATTATTTTGCGAAGGATCGCTACGAAACGCTGGATCAGCTGGTAAACGTTGCCAAGCGCACCGCAGAGTATCTGGTAAACAGCGAGACCATGCCGCAGGGTGCAGAGCTGGACGCTTTGAACACCAAACTGGAGATCATCGGTGAGAGCGCCGAGGCTTATCTGTTCTTCACGGACGGACAGGGCAATGTGCTCATCGCCTCCGACCCGGACACGCTTACCACCACCACCGTGCCGCTGGATATCTGCCGGCGCGCCAATGCAGTGGCAGACCCGGACGCCGAACACTACCACGCTTTCAGCGACTTGGGCGGTGCACTGACCGAAAAAAGCTATATCTCGGTGGTGCAGACCACGGATGCTCAGAGCCCGGTCGGCGGCTGGCTGTTTTTGTGCTCCTCCGGTGCGCAGCTCACCGACTTCAAGCAGCAGTTCTGGTCCAACTTCCTCCTGTCCGCCTGCGTGATGCTGCTGTGCGCCAGTGTGCTGACCCGCCTGTTGATGCGTCAGCTCACCGACCCGCTGCAAAAGGTCACCGATGCCGCCCAGCGCTTTGGCGGCGGCGACCTCTCCGTCCGCGTGGAGGGCGTGGAGGGTGATGGCGAGGTGGCAGACCTTGCCCGCACCTTCAACCAGATGGCGGAGAACATCCAGTCCAACGATAACTCCCGGGGGCAGTTCATGGGCAACATCGCCCACGAGCTGCGCACCCCCATGACCACCATCAAGGGCTTTGTGGACGGCATTCTGGACGGCACCATCCCGCCCGAGATGCAGAACCACTATTTGCAGCTGGTCAGCGAGGAGACCGGCCGTCTGGCACGGCTCATCCAGAATATGCTGGATCTCTCCAAGCTGGAAAGCGGCGAGTATCAGGTGAACGCCCGGATGTTCAATATCTGGGAGACCCTGACCGGCGTGGCGCTGGCCGCAGAGCAGCGCATCAACGACGGCATGATCGAGCTGGAAGGCCTGACCATGGACGAAAAGGCGCTGGTGTACGCCGACCCGGACCTGATCCATCAGGTGGTGTACAACCTGCTGGACAACGCCATCAAGTTCACCCCGGCGGGCGGCACCATCCGCTTCAGCGTGGAAAAGCTTGGCCCCGAGGCCGAGATCTCCATCTGGAACTCCGGGCAGGGCATCAGCCCGGAGGCGCTGCCCTATGTGTTCGAGCGGTTCTACAAGGAGGACCGCTCCCGCGGCCTGCACGCCCGCGGCTCCGGTTTGGGACTGAACATCTGCAAGGTGCTGGTCAACCTGTCCGGCGGGCAGATCCGCGTGGAGAGCCAGCAGGGCGAGTGGTGCCGCTTTGTATTCACCCTGCCCACCTGTTCCCCCAATCCCGGCGGCATGAAGCGCCTGCCGGACGCCGCCGGTCAGCCCGGCGCGGTAGAGGACCCCGCCAGCATGAAGCCGGTAGAATAAGACCCCGCAGCCAGACTGCCCCGCCCGGGCGGTCTGGCTGCTTTGGCGTTGTCGCAAACCCTCTCAGTACCCCCTCAGTCACGGCTTGCGCCGTGCCAGCTCCCTCGGAGATGGGGCCTTTGGCATGGTGGTACAGTTTCCGGCTAAAGCGCAAAGCTTGCGGGAGCGCCTGCGCCCTCTCAGGCGCTCCCGCGCCAGCTCCCCCGAAGGGGGAGCCAAGCCGTTAGCCCCGATGCTAAAGCACCAGGTATAACGAGAAAGCTTTCGGCAGTGCTCTTGGCTCTCCCTTTGGGAGAGCTGGCAAAGCCGACAGGCTTTGACTGAGAGGGCGAGCCCGCCTTATGGACTTTTTGCGCTATTTACGACTTTTCGGTGAAAAAAACGGCTGCGGGTTTGATTTTTTGGCCGTTTTCATGTAAACTAAAAGGTAACCATGCCCGCGTATTTTTTGCCCGGCAGAGCCCTGCAAAGCGCGCAACGCATGGGATAAAAATTGCTAAAAATAACGGAGCGTAATGAAATATTATGGCCATCGTAAGTCCTTCGATTCTTTCTGCTGATTTTGGCAAGCTGGGTGCAGACTGCCGCATGGTGCTGGACGCCGGTGCACAGATGCTGCACTACGACGTGATGGACGGGCATTTTGTGCCCAACATCAGCTTTGGCGTGCCGGTGCTCAAAAGCCTGCACAAGGCGCTGCCGGATGCCTTTTATGACGTGCACCTGATGATCAGCCACCCGCTGCAATACGCCGAGCCCTTTATCAAGGCCGGTGCGACCCTGTATAATTTCCATCTGGAGTGCGAAGATGATATTCAGGCCACCATTGACGCCGTGCGTGCGCTGGGCTGCAAGGTGGGTCTGACCATCAAGCCCGGCACCCCGGCCGAGGCGCTGGCACCGTGGCTGGACCAGCTGGATCTGGTGCTGGTGATGAGCGTGGAGCCCGGCTTCGGCGGGCAGAAGTTCATGCCCTCGGCGCTGGATAAGCTGCGCTGGCTCAAAGCGGAGCGGGAAGCACGCGGCCTTTCCTACCTGCTGGAGGTGGACGGCGGCGTGGACACCGCCACCGCACCCCTGTGCGTAGAAGCCGGTGCCGACGTGCTGGTGGCGGGCAGCGCCGTGTTCGGCGCGGCCGACCCCGCTGCGGCTGTGGGCGCACTGGCCAGCCTGTAAGGAGGGCTGTATATGGATGAAGCTTTGATCCAGGAGCAGGAGCGGCAGCTGCAAAAGACCGGCCGGTACTACCAGCACGTTTTCTGGCTGTGTGTGCCGCTGCTGTGCATGGCCTGCTATTTCTACGGGGCGCGTCCGCTGCTGCTGTGCGGCGTCGCTCTGCTTACCGGCAACCTGTGCGACCGTCTGGTGGCGCTGCTGCGCCATCGGGTGTACACCAATAAAGATCTCTCCAACGAGAGCTTCAGCCTGATCATCGCCCTGCTCATGCCCGCCACCGTGGACATCTATGTGCTGGTGGTGGCAGTGCTGGCGGGCGTGCTCATCGGCAAGGAGGTCTTTGGCGGCTACGGCAGCTACCCCTTCAACCCCGCTGCCGTTGGCTACGCCGTGGCGGCGGTATCGTGGCCGGAGCAGGTGGTGCGCTACCCGCAGCCCTATACGCCGCTGCCCCTGTGGAACGCCTCTGCCGTGCCGGTGAGCAGCACCATCGAGGATACCCTGCGCAGCGGCGGCATCCTGAACCTGAACCCCCTCGCCGTTGTGCTGGGCGAGTTTGCCGCCCCCATGGGCACCGGCGCGGCGCTGGTCATTCTGGCCTGCGGCCTTGTGCTGTGGACCCAGAAGGACGTGCACATCGGTGCATCGGCAAGTTTTCTCATCACCTGCGGGCTCATCGCCTTCTTCTTCCCGCGGCAGGTAGGTCTGGCAGACAGCACCCTCTTCAGCAGCCTGATGCCCCGCTTGCAGGGCATCGGGGACGAGCTGCACACCGGTGCGGTGCTGTTCTGTGCGGTGTTCCTGCTCAACGAGCCCTACACCTGTGCCCACCACCGGCTCGGACGCATCCTGTACGGCGCACTGGTGGGCATCGCCACCATGGGCTTCCGCTATTTCGGCGTGTACGAGACCGGCGTCTGCTTTGCGCTGCTGGCCGTCAACAGTGTGTCTGCGCTCATTGACCGCACCGAGGAGCGGCTGTACCGTCTGCTGCACCGTCTGCCGTCCGAACGAAAGGAGGCTGCGGAATGAAAAAGCGTACTGCGGAACTGATCCTGCAAAGCCCCGAAAAGTTCGCCCATCACGACCGCGTGTTCCTGAATAACCCGGTGGTCATGCAGGGCATGGGTCTGGCACCGCTGGTGGTCGTGGCCACCACCGGGCAGAACAGCCTGATGCTGGCGGCGGCGGTGGCGCTGCTGCTGGTACCCTCCCGCGTGCTGGCCTGCCTGCTCAGCCGCCTTGTGCCCCTGCGGGACGAGGAGCCTACCCCGGAGCAGCTGCAAAAAAAGCTGCTGCCCCGTGCACTTTTGTACGCAGCCAGCGCCGCCGTGGTGTATCTGGCGGCGTATCCCATTTTGAACTTTGTGTTCGGCACCGGTCTTTTGAACCTTGGCATCTACCTGCCCATGCTGGTGGTGGAGCCGCTTTTGACCTACCGCTTCGGCCGCGTGCAGGAGACGGTGCATAAGGCTGTTTCCAAGGGCGTGCGCATCACCGTGGGCTACGCGCTGCTGCTGCTCGTGGTGGGCATCGTGCGCGAGTGGCTCAGCCTTGGCACCGTGTTCGGCGCCCCGGTGGGGCGCTGGGCGCTGCTGCCGCTGGCCAAAATGCCGGCGGGCGGCTTTATCGTGCTGGGCATCCTGTGCGCCATCTGGCGCGCTGCGGCTGCAAAGCGCAAGGAATATCTGCAAAAGGAAGCACGGGATACCCTGACCGTGCACTACCAGAAGGAGGCGGACCGCGAACCGTGAAGGAAGTTGTAAGCAGCTCGGCAGTGTTTTTCAGCTACGCACTGCTGGCTATTTTTGCACAGAACGCTGTCTTTACCCGTGCACTGGGCGTGTCCCGCATGGTGCAGCTGGTGGGGGACGACCGCACCAGCAGCGCCTTGTTCGGCATGATGCTGTGCATCACGCAGGTGCTGGTGGCGCCGGTGGCTTTCTTTGCCGGGCGGTGGTTCATTGCCCCGTTGGATAACCGCGCCCAGCTGCGCCCGCTGGTGTATATCGCCAGCATTGCGCTGGTGTGTCTGGCAGAGCACCTGGTGCTATGGCTGCTGCGCAGCCTGCCCCGCCGCAGCCAGCTGCTGCGCATCGTGCCGCTGGCCGCGCTGAACAGCGGCGTGCTGGGCACGGTGCTGGTGGAGCGCACCCAGACCTTTACCCTTGGCGAAAGCCTTGGCTTTGGCCTTGGCAGCGGTCTTGGCTATGTGCTGGCGGTGCTTCTGGTCACCGAGGCGCGCCACCGCCTGCGCAGCAAAGCGATCCCCAAAGCATTCCGCGGCCTGCCCATCACGCTGGTGTATATCGGCGTGCTGGCGCTGGCAATCTATGGCTTTACCGGACATTCCGTCATCCTGTAATGCAGACAGGGAGGAAAGGATACCATGGCTAAGTATAAACGTCAGAAGGTCAAGCATTATCACCGCAGCTTTTACAGCCGGGAAATGCGCGTCAAGCGCATTCTGGGCATTGCGGTGCTGGTAGTGGCAGTGCTGGCAGCCGCATGGTTTGCCGCACCCCATGTGCTGGATTGGGCCACCCACACATGGTATACCGTGGTCAAGGACCGGGACTTGGAGGCCGAAAGCGCTTCCCGCGCCGAGGCAGCAGCCTCCTCTGCGGCAGCAAGCAGCGCTGCCGCCTCACAGGCAGCGTCTGAACCGGAGCCGGAAGAGGAAAAGCCGCTGGACGGCAAGGCCATCACCGGCGGCAGCTGGGCAGAGCTGGACGTGACCGGCCTGACCGATGATGCCGCCATCCGCGCCGCCGCCCGGCAGCTGAAGCAGCAGGGCGCAGACTACGCTCTTGTCACCCTGAAGGATGCCGCTGGCACGGTGTATTATGCTTCCGGGGTGGCAGCCGCTGCCCAGAGCATCACCGAAAACCCGGTAGATGCGGCCAATATCGCCGCCATCCTGCGGGAGGAGGGCATCATCCCGGCGGCGCAGCTTGCCGCCTTTACCGACCCGGTGTCGGTGTACACCGACCGCAGCATGGGCGTGCACTACGACGGCAACAGCCTCTGGCTGGACAACGTCAGCGCAGCCAAGGGCGGCAAGGCGTGGATGAACCCCTTTGCCGCAAGTGCGGTGCAGTATGTCGGCGACCTCATTGAGGAGGTGCGGGGCATGGGCTACGAGCAGGTGGTGCTTACCGGGGTGCAGTTCCCAAACATCATCACCCGCAAGCAGGACTTCGGCGCTTCCGGCGGCAAGAGCCGGGAGGGACGCGCCGCCCAGCTGACCGCTGATATCGCCGCATGGCAGAGCCGCTTTGCGGGCAGCGTGACCCTGTGGGTCAGCTACCCTGACGCACTGTGCACCGCTGCCACCGATGCCCTTGGCACCACCGGCACGTCCCTTGGCATGGAAAATCTGCTGGTCACCAGCAGCGCCGCGCTGGACGCGGACAGCCGCGCTGCGCTGGAGCAGGCCGCTGCCGACGCCGGTGTGCAGCACCTTGTGGTGCACGATGCCGCAGCATTCCGCTGAGAAGCGGCTTTTATAAAGAGGGGAGGAAACGACTATGAAACCGACTACCTGTTTTGCACCCGCACACATCCTGCTGCCTTCGGAGCAGGTGCCGCTGGAGCAGTGGGGCTGCATTGCCTGTGACCAGTTCACCAGCGACCGCAGCTACTGGCAGCGGGCAGAAGAGACCGCTGCGGGTGCACCCAGCACCCTGAACCTGATCCTGCCGGAGGTGTATCTGGAGGACGGAGACGCCGACGCGCGGGTGGAAAAGATCCACGCCACCATGCAGGATTACGCCCAAAACGTGCTCACCCGGGCGGTGGATGGCTTTATCTATGTAGAGCGCACCGAGCAGAGCGGCCGGGTGCGGCAGGGTCTTGTAGGGCGTGTGGACTTGGAAGCTTACAGCTACCGCCGGGGCGAAAAATGCGCCGTGCGCCCCAGCGAGTGCACGGTGGAAAGCCGCATCCCGCCCCGCATGAAGGTGCGTACCGGCGCTGCGCTGGAAACGCCCCATATCATGATGCTGGCGGACGACCCGGACTGCACCCTCATCGAGCCCATTGCCGCCCACAAGGACAGCCTGCCCAAGGTATACGAGGGCGAGCTGATGCTGGGCGGCGGCCATGTGGCAGGCTGGGCGGTGGAGGACCCCGCCCTCATCGCGCAGATCGAAAACGCGCTGACCGTGCTGGGCAGTCAGGAAGAATTTGACAAGAAATACCCCGATGTCACCCGCCGTGACCCGCTGACGCTGGCCGTGGGCGACGGCAACCACTCGCTGGCTACCGCAAAAGCCTGCTGGGAGGAGCTGAAAAAGACTCTGACCCCGGAGCAGGCAGAAAATCACCCCGCCCGCTGGTGTCTGGCAGAGGTGTGCAACGTGCACTCCCCGGCGATCGAGATCGAGCCCATCCACCGGGTACTGTTCAACGTGGACTGCGCCACCGTGCTGCTGAGCCTGATTACATGGAGCGATTCCAACATGGCAGGCTGCTGCTTTGGCGGCAGCAAACAGCAGCCCTTTACGCTGGCAGGCCCCCACATGGCCAATGTGCTCAGCTTTGAGGACCCCACCGAGCCGCTGACCGTGGGCACCATCGACGATTTTATTTCGGATTATATCGAGCGCCACCCGGAAGCAAAGGTGGACTATGTGCATGACGAGCCGGCTGTGCGTGCGCTGTGCAAGCAGGGCGCAGTGGCGTTTTTGATGCCGCCCTTCGCCAAGAGCGACCTGTTCCGCGGCGTTGTGATGGGCGGCGTGCTGCCCCGCAAGACCTTCAGCATGGGACACGCGGAGGAAAAGCGCTACTACATCGAGTGCCGGAAGATCACAGAATAATAGGAGAACCATGACATTTAAAGAACTGAATCTGTCCGCCCCGCTGCTGCGTGCTGTGCAGGAAGCGGGCTACGAGACCCCCTCGCCCATTCAGGCGGCGGCCATCCCGCCGGTGCTGGCTGGCCGGGATTTGATGGGCTGCGCCCAGACCGGTACCGGCAAGACGGCGGCTTTTGCGCTGCCCATGCTGGACCGGCTCACCGCCAATGCGCCCCGCCGCAAGGGTGCTGTCCGCGCCCTGATCCTGACCCCCACCCGGGAGCTGGCCTTGCAGATCGGCGAAAGCTTTGAAGCCTACGGCAAGTACCTGAAACTGCGCAGCACCGTCATCTTTGGCGGCGTGGGACAGGCACCGCAGGTGGAAGCGCTGAAAAAGGGCGTGGACATCCTCATCGCCTGCCCGGGACGGCTGAACGACCTGATCGGGCAGGGCTTTATCGACCTGTCCGCACTGGAAATTTTTGTGCTGGACGAGGCCGACCGGATGCTGGACATGGGCTTTGTCCATGACGTGAAAAAGGTCATTGCAAAGCTGCCCGCCCAGCGCCAGAACCTGATGTTCAGCGCCACCATGCCCGCCGAGATCGAGCAGCTGGCCGCCGGCATCCTGCGGGACCCGGCCTTTGTCAAGGTGGACCCGGTGTCCAGCACCGTGGACCGCATCCAGCAGAGCCTGTACCATGTGGAGAAGGGAAACAAGAAATTCCTGCTGCCCTGGCTCATCAAGAACCTGCAGCCCCCGGTGGTCAACGCGCTGGTGTTCAGCCGCACCAAGCACGGGGCCGACAAGATCGCAAAAGACCTCACCAAACAGGGCATCCCGGCGGCGGCCATCCACGGCAACAAGAGCCAGACCGCCCGCGTGACCGCACTGGAGGACTTCAAGGCCGGGAAGACCAGGGTACTGGTGGCCACCGACATCGCCGCCCGGGGCATCGACATCAGCGAGCTGTCCCATGTGTTCAACTACGACCTGCCCGAGGTGCCGGAGACCTATGTGCACCGCATCGGGCGCACTGCCCGCGCCGGTGCGGACGGCACCGCCGTCAGCTTCTGCGCCCCGGAGGAGCAGGAGTATCTGGCAGGCATTGAAAAGCTGAACCGCCGCAAGATCCCGGTGGTATCCGGTCATCCGTGGGACGGCGTGCCCGCCCCGGTGCGCCCCGTGCTGCCCGTGCGCGGCAAAAAGCCCCGCCCCGAAGCAGAAAAACAGGCCGAAACTGCGCCCGCAAAGGCTGCAAAGGCAGCTGCGCCCGCGCCGAAGCAGGAGCCGAAGGCTGCAAAGAACGCGGTGCCTGCAAAACCGAAAAAAGAGGAAACACTGATGCAAGACAGCAACGCAAAGCGCGGGGCCCGCAACGACCGCCGCGCCAACAACCGGGGCGCAAACGCCCCCAAGGAGGCGGCAGCGCCCCGCGCCCGCCGCGAGAATGCCGCCCCCGCCCGGGGCAGCAACGCCCAGCCCAAGTTTGACCCCCATTTTGTCAGCGCCCCGGAGGCTACTCCGCTGCGCCCGGCACGCAAGACTCCTGCCGCTCCGGCAGCACCTGCCATCCGCAGCGCACAGGAGCCCCAGAATAACCAGAACGCAAACCGCAGCGGCAGCCGCCGCAACGACCGGGGTGAACAGCGCAATGCCCGCCCCGCTGCCCAGAACAATAACGCCCGCCCTGCCCGCAGCGAGCGCGGCAATGCAGGAAGCCAGAGCCGCACCGGCAGCGCACCCCGCGCTCCCAAGGCCGAGCCTGCCCGCCGCGGCCGCAATGCCGCCGCCCGGGACGAGGACCCGGGGCTGATGCTCATCAGCCGCCGCCCGCCCCAGCAGAAGTACACCAGCTTTGAGGAGTATATGGACGCCCACGGCGGTGCCACCGCACCCATTGAGGATCACAGCGAAGAAGTATGAGCCGGAACGAAGCCTTTGCCCCGTGGCAGTGCCCCCTGTGCGGCGGCGCGCTGCAAGGGGAGAATGACCTGAAATGTGAAAAGGGCCACTGCTTTGACCGCGCCCGGGAGGGCTACTGGCATCTTTTGCCGGTGCAGAGTATGCGCACCAAAGCCCCCGGGGACAGCAAGGAAATGGTTGCCGCCCGCCGCGCCTTTCTGAACGCCGGATATTACGGCATCTTCGGGCAGGCGCTGGGGGAGCTGTGCCTTGCCCACGGCGTGCCCGCCGCGAAGGATGCTCCGCTGCATCTGCTGGACGCAGGCTGCGGCGAGGGCTGGTACGACCGCTGCATCGCGCAGCAGTTCGCGGCGGCGGAAAAGCCGCTGCAGCTGGCCGGGTTTGATATCGCAAAGCCCGCGGTGCGGTTGGCGGCAAAGGCGCTGCCCGCCGCGCAGTATGCGGTGGCGTCCAGCTTCAGCCAGCCGGTGCGCACCGGCTGGGCAGACGTGCTGCTGAACTGCTTTTCGCCCTTTGCGCAGGAGGAGTTCAGCCGGGTGCTGCGCCCGGGCGGGCGCATGATCTACGTTGTGCCGGGGGCAGAGCATCTGTACCAGATGAAGGCTGTGCTCTACGAAAAGCCCTACAAAAACCCGGTGCAGCAGGTGGAGTACCCGGGCTTTTACGCCATTGATGAGCGTGAGGTGCAGGGCACCATCACCGTGCCCGCCGCCCAGCTGGAAGCCCTGTTTGCCATGACCCCCTACTACTGGAAAACGCCCCGCGACGGTGCCGCCCGCCTTGCGGCTCTGCCGCAGCTCACCACCACCATCGCCTTCCGCTTTCTGGTGTTTGAAAAGCTGTAATAAGATAAAAAAGGACTGCCGTGCAGATGTACGGCAGTCCTTTTTTGTGCCCATTCTCATGCTTGTTGATTTTCACAAGAACTAGCATACTAATATATCAATTTCGCTCAAAAATAACAAAATCTATTTACAAGTGCATTATATTGTGGTACGATTTGTGCAGATTTCGATGGCATGATGCAACTGGAATGTCTATCGGGCCCGGCAGCAGGGCGTTTGCTGCACAGCTTTGGGCGGCTTTGCTCTGCACAAATGAGCCGTCTGCATTTAAAAGGAGAAATGATGATGAACAGAAGAGACTTTATGAAACTTTCTGCCGCTTCTGCCGTGACTGTGGGCGCAGTAGCGGGCATGGCGCCCGCATCCTTTGCCGAGAACGCTGGTGTGCATACCGATGCCGAGGTGCAGGCCATGGTGGCAGAGGAACTCCGCCTCTCCCGCGAGGTAGCCTTTTATCCGGCTGCTTTCCGGGGTGATTTTGACAAGTTCTATGTGCTGTTCCACAAGCTGTCCCGTGCTCAGTACGAGAAGGTGGACGGTGCACCTGCGCCCGGTATCAACGCCTCCCACTACGAGATGTGTGTTGCCCTGACCAATGCCCGCAAGGCGCTGCGTAAAATCAAGGATCCCAAGAGCACTGTTTGGGAGATCTGGGGCGACCAGATGGCCGTGGAGTCTCCGCTGCCCACCAACTGGGAAAATTGCTACGATAACGAGGGCTTCCGTCCCTTCTTGAACCCATATATGCTGCGGAATCAAGGCAAGGTAAAGGGCAATGTCATTGTCATTGCCGGCGGCGGCAGCACCCATCGCAACAACGTGGTGGAAGGCTACCCGGTGGCCGAGTTCTTCAACAAGAACGGCTACAACGCCTTTGTGCTGCAGCGCCGCGTCAACCCCTACGCCGCTGTGGATCAGCAGCTGGATCTGGCCCGTGCTATCCGCTACATCCGTCATAACGCCTCTGCAAAGAATATCGGCAAGACGGATATCATGATCGCGGTGGGCTTCTCTGCCGGCGGCATGAATGTAATGCAGGTGGTGGCTGACCAGTTTGGTACTGCCAATACCCCGGATAAGGTCTATCCCAGCTATGTCTGTGATGCTGTGGACCATGAGAGTGCCGACCTGAACGTGGCGATTCCCATCTACGGCCTGTTCGTCACTGGTCTGGACTTCACGAAGAACCCCAACCTGCCTCCGGTCTTTGGTGTTGTGGGTCAGAAAGACGGCCTGAGCGCGATGATGCTGCCCTCTCTGCCGGAGTGTGCAAATACCTTCAAGGATTTCAGCTTCTATCTGGCACCCGATGCACCCCACGGTGTGGGTCTGGGCACTGGCACCAAGGGCTATGTGGACTACTACACCCAGATCGCCCAGTGGCCGGATATGGCTGTCAACTTCATCGAGAGCCGTCTGGGGCTGATGGAAAAGAAGATCGACATGGACTCCGTGGGCTTTGCATGGTAAGCTGCCCTGACAGGAGTACCTGAAAAACAACGACCCGCCGCATCTCTTTCAGTGCGGCGGGTCGTTGTTTGTAAAAATGTTATGTATGATACTCCATCCACTTACCCTTCCACGCATACAGGATCATGAGCAATGCGCCCAGACCCCAGCTGACGGGGTAGAGGATGAACACGCCCTCGATGCCGGAGAAGAAGGGCAGCAGAAACTGGATCCATACCACACGGAACAGGCACAGCGAGACCAGCAGCACCACCATGGGCGGGATGCTGGCACCCGTGCCGCGCACGGCACCGGCAAGGCCGTGCAGAATGCTGAGCAGGAAGTAGAACGGGCAGAACCACCGCATGGCCAGCTTGCCGTAGGTGACCACGGCCTCGTCGGCGGTGAACAGGTGCAGAATGGCGTCCTGTCCGGCCAATAGCGCCGCGCCGGTGCAAAGGGTGTAGAGGACCCCGATGGCAAGGGTGACCCACACCGAGCGCTTTACCCGGTCCAGACGCCCCGCGCCGTAGTTCTGCCCCACAAAGGTGGTAGCTGCCATGCTGATGCTGCTCACCGGCAGAATGTTGAAGCCGTCGATCTTCATATAGGCTGCAAAGCCCGCCATGGCAGCGGCGCCGTAGCTGTTCACGCTGGCCTGCACCAGCACGTTGGAAAAGGAGATGACCATGTTCTGGATGCCGGTGGGCAGACCCACCCGGATCATGCGGCCTGCCATTTTACGGTGCAGTCGGATGGCGGAAAGCTCCACCCGGCAGGCGTCCTCGCTTTTCATCAGAAAACGCAGGCTCAGCACGCAGGACACCAGCTGGCTCAGGTCTGTGGCGATGGCAGCGCCTGCCACCCCCATCCGCAGCCCCACGATGAACACAAGGTCCAGCACGATGTTGGTCACCGATGCCCATGCCAGATACACCAGCGAGCGCCGGGAGTTGCCGGCGGCGTTCAGGATGCCGGCGGTCATGTTATACACCACGCTGAACAGCACCCCGCCGAAGTAGATGCGGATATAGGTCACGGCGTCCGCCAGCACCTCGGCGGGGGTGTTCATGGCCACCAGCAAAGCGCGCCCGCAGGCAACGCCGCCCACGGTCAGCAAAAGTCCCATGACCACCGCAATGGCAAGGGCGGTGTGCACCGCCTCGCGGGTCTCCTTGTGGTCGCCCGCGCCCAGATACTGCGAGACCACCACGCCCGCGCCCACGGCAAGCCCCTGACTGAAGCCGATGAGCAGGTAGATGGGCGACCCGCTGGAGCCCACGGCGGCAAGGGCATTGCTGCCCACAAAATTGCCCACGATGATGCTGTCGGCGGTGTTGTACATCTGCTGCAGCAGGTTGCCGAAGATCAGCGGCAAGGCAAACAGCAGCAGGCTTTTTACAATGCTGCCCTCGGTCATAAGGGTAGCGGTATTCCGTGTTTTTACGGCGGCCATGGGGTTCCTCCTCTCAGCGTGAAAAAATCGCTTATAACCCTTAGCATAGCACAAAGCCCGCCCCGGGACAAGGGGCTTGACGATTGAAAGTGTGCGCTCGATTTTATTGAAAAAAATAAAAATTCCCGCCGCCCCGGAACGGCGGCAGATGCCGCGCCGTTATAATAGATTATAAAGGCGCGATAAAATGGTGAAACCTAAGTTTCGATAGTTGACAATGTGGTAAAATGTGGTACTCTTAGGGTGTAAAAAAGCTTTTGAGGAGGGCTTATAGTATGGCTATGAAAATGGATCGTCGTGCGTTTTTAAAGACTTCTGCCGCAATGGCAATGGCAGTATCCATGACCGGACTGCTGGGCGGCTGCAGTGATGGTGCCGGTAGCACCGATCTGGGTGGCTTTACGGCTTCTGTCACAAAATGGGATGTAAGGCAGAATCCCCCTGCGCTCAGTGAAGATCAGAGCAAGTGGACGGCAGATGTGATGGTGTGGGTGCGTACCACCAACACGAAGGATTCCGACTGGAGTATTGCGGGCGACGCCGTTATGGAGCTTAAAGTCGATGGAGTTGCCGTTGCAATGCAGGGCGGCGGTCTGCTGACGAATGATGGAGTTCTTAAATTCAGCCGCAAGCACAAGGTAAATGAGGGCTGGGTCAACTTTAAACTGAACTATAAGCAGAAGAAACTGTACGACGCGATCGCCAATAAGGAAGCTGTCGTAAAGTTCAGCATCGGCACGAAAAAGGCTACCGATACCTATACTGCTCTTTATAACGAGGGACTTCCCCTTAAAAAGGATAACGCCCTTGTGTAATTGAACGCAAACTGCCCGATACAGGAGGTGCATTGCTATGATCGACCGCAGAACATTTCTCAAGCTCAGCGCCGGGGCACTGGTGCTGACCGCCGCAGGGGCTTTGACCGGCTGCGGGGGCACCGTGATCGACAAGACCAGCGGCGTGGCGAAGATCGGTGATGTCACCTTTATCTGTGCAACGCCGTTTCTGGGCGGCGGCCTGGGCGACGGCATAGTCAAGCAGCTGACCTACTGGACGCAGTTCACCATCCAGAACAACAGCACCGAAAAGGTGGTCATCAAGCCGGAGGATATCACCTGCATCTTCCGGGAGGCGGACACCAAGGAAACGCTGTATTTCAAGCGGAAGGAACTGGTCGCAGAGCCGGGGCAGACGATCGACTACAATGGCTCGCAGGAGTTCTTTCTGGAAACAAAGGAAAAGGTACCGGAAAAGAACAGCACCGGCACCTATGAGCTGCGTGTGCGCTATAATGGAAAAATCGCAGTGTTCCTCTATGGAAACAACGGCAAAAATGTAACAGGCAGCGTAGAATAACCGCAAATACACCCCGCCGCCGGGCACTTCTGGAAACAGGAGCGCCCGGCGGCTTTTTATTTTGTGCTGCATTACTTGTTCTTTACATTGGGGCCGGCATTGTGCACAAAGTTTTACGCACTTTTTGCACGTCCATGGTCGCGGCATGGGCGGCAAAGCGGTAGAATAAGGCCGTTCCCAAGGAAAACACAAAAAGACAGTGCCGGGCGGGCACCCGGGTTTTTAATGGAGGAAATTCTATCATGAAAAAGATCTCTCGTCGTTCGTTCCTGACCGTTTGCGGTGCAGCTGCTGCGGCTGCTGCCCTGACCGCCTGCGGCGGCTCTGCTTCTTCCGCATCCACCGCTGCTTCTCCCACCGCTTCTTCCGCTGCCGGGCAGGCAGCAGGCACCCTGAGCGGCAACGTTGCGACCGGCGGTTCTACTTCCATGAAGAATGTCATTGCTGCCCTGACCGAGGGCTTTGCCGAGGTCGAGCCGGGCGTCACCGTCAGCTACGACCCCACCGGCTCCGGCGCAGGCATCACCGGCGCTACCGACAAGACGCTGGATATCGGCCTGTCCTCCCGCGCCCTGAAGGACGATGAGAAGAACGATGTGGACGGCACCATCGTGGCGCTGGACGGCATCGCCATCATCGTGAACAAGGACAGCAAGGTCGCTGACCTGACTGTGGAGCAGCTCAAGAAGATGTTCACCGGCGAGATCACCAACTGGAAGGATGTCGGCGGCGATGACGGCGAGATCGTTCCGGTGGGTCGCGAGGCCGGTTCCGGCACCCGCGATGGCTTTGAGAGCATCGTGGACGTGAAGGACAGCTGCAAGTACGCACAGGAGCTGACCGCTACCGGCGCAGTCATCAGCGCTGTGGAGGCCAATCCTCTGGCTGTCGGCTACGCTTCCCTGTCCGCTGTGGGCGACACCGTTGCCATGGTTACTGTGGAGGGTGTGGAGTGCAGCGAGGACACCGTGAAGGACGGCAGCTACAAGATCCAGCGTCCCTTCGTGTTCGTCACCAACAAGAGCGTGACCCTGTCTGAGCAGGCACAGGCCTTTGTGGACTTTGCCACCAGCAAGGACGCTGCCGACCTCATCCGCACCGCAGGCGCTGTGCCCGTAAACGAATAATTACCGGGTGGTTTGCCGGGGAGTTTCCCCGGCGAATGATCCGAGGGTGGGACCCTGTTGCCGCAGGCAATAGGGCGGGAGCTGGAAGCCCCGAATTTCGCGGGGAAAGCTCCCCGGTGAACCACCTGCCCCGCATCTGAACAAGAGAACTGCCGCGTCGGCCTGCCCTAAAAGGCTGGGCTGGTGCGGCTTTTTATAGGATCGCGTTATGAAAAATACAACCTCTTCTCTGCGCCGGGTACGGCTGCCCCGCACCCCCGCCGACTGGCTGGAAGCGGTGATGAATTTCATCTTCTTCCTGTGCGGAATGCTGGCGGTGTGCTGTGTGGTGCTCATCTCGGTGTACATGGTGGTCTCCGGCGTGCCGGCTATCCATAAGATCGGCATTTTCAAGTTCCTCTTCGGCACAAAATGGGCGTCCACCGCGGCAGAGCCGCTGTTCGGCATCCTGCCCTTCATCCTGTCCAGTGTCTACGGCACGCTGGGCGCCACCATCCTCGGCGTGCCCATCGGCCTGCTGACAGCAGTGTTCCTCTCCAAGGCCGCAGACCTCAAACTGCGCACCGTGGTGGTCACCGCCATCGAGCTGCTGTCCGGCATCCCCAGCGTAGTGTTCGGCCTTTTGGGTATGCAGGTGCTGGTGCCCGCCGTGGCAAAAGCTTTCGGCAAGGCCTCCGGTGCCTGCCTGCTCAGCGCCATCGTGGTGCTTTCCATCATGATCTTACCCAGCATCGTGTCCGTGTCGGTGACGGCGCTCAACGCCGTGCCGCCGGAGTATGAGCAGGGCAGTCTGGCGCTGGGTGCCACCGACACCGAAACATGGTTCAAGATCAGCATCCCGGCGGCCAAAAGCGGCATTGCCGCAGGCGTTGTGCTGGGCATCGGCCGCGCTATCGGCGAGGCGATGGCTGTGATGATGGTGGCGGGCAACAGCCCCAATATGCCGGACAGCCTGTTCCGCAGCGTCACTTTGCTGACCACCGCCATCGCCAAGGAAATGAGTTACGCCGGCGGCTTGCAGCGGCAGGCACTGTTCAGCATCGCGCTGGTGCTGTTCGTGTTCATCATGCTCATCAACGTTGTGCTGAACGTGGTACTGAAGGGAGGCAACCGCGATGAATAACGGCTTTTCGCCCTCCCGCCGGGCATGGAACCGGGTGATGACCGTGCTGGTCTGGGCAAGCGCAGTGCTGGTGATGATTCTGGTGGCCGGGATCATCGGCATGGTGCTGGTGCGGGGCATCCCCCACATCAGCTGGAAATTCCTTTCCACCACCGCCAGTGTGCTGAAAAAGACCGACGGCATTCTGCCCGCTATCCTCAACACCCTGTATGTCATCGCGCTGACATTACTCATCGTATTGCCGCTGGGCGTAGGTGCGGCGGTCTACCTGACCGAATACGCCTCCAACCGGCGGCTCATCGAGGTCATCGAGTTCACCAACGAAACGCTGGCGGGCATCCCCAGCATCATCTACGGCTTGGTGGGTATGCTGGTGTTCAGTCAGGCGCTGGGCTTCCAGACCTGTCTTTTGTCCGGCAGTCTGACGCTGGTAGTGATGAACCTGCCCACCATCATCCGCACCACGCAGGAATCCCTCAAAACGGTGCCGCAGGGCTACCGCGAGGGTGCTATGGGTCTGGGTGCGGGCAAGTGGCACATCATCCGCACCATCGTGCTGCCCTGCAGCATCGACGGCATCGTCACCGGCTGCATTCTGGCTGTGGGACGCATCGTGGGCGAAAGCGCCGCGCTGCTGTTCACCGCCGGTGCGGCAGAGGTGATCGCCAAGAGCGTGTTCAACGCCTACACCTCCAACGGCGCCACCCTGTCGGTGCTGCTGTATCTGCGCGCCTTTGAGGACGGCGACTTCACCTCCGCATGGGGCATCGGTGCAGTGCTGCTGGTGCTGGTGCTGCTCATCAATCTGGCAGCACGTCTGGCTAAAACAAAACTGAAACAGAAGCAGTAAAAAGAGAAGAAACCCTCTCAGTCATTGCTTCGCAATGCCAGCTCCCCCGAAGGGGGAGCTAGAGTAGCACTGACCGGCAGATGACCAAAAGCTCCCCCTTCGGGGGAGCTGGCGCGCAGCGCCTGAGAGGGTTCATTCCAATTCAACATGAGGTACTCTATGGAAAACACGAATGTGCCGGTGATATCGGCAAAGGATCTGAACCTCTGGTACGGCGACTTCAAGGCGCTGAAAAGCATTTCGCTGGACGTGGGCGAGCGGGAGATCACCGCACTCATCGGCCCCTCCGGCTGCGGCAAGTCCACCTTTTTAAAGACCCTGAACCGCATGAACGACCTTGTGCCGGGCGTGCGCATCGAGGGCGATGTACGGCTGAAGGGCGCGGATATCTTTGCCCGCGAGATGGAGCTGACCGACCTGCGCCGCCGCGTGGGTATGGTGTTCCAGAAGGCAAACCCCTTCCCCATGAGCATCTACGACAACATCACCTACGGCCCCAGGCTCCACGGGGTCCGCAATAAGGCAGAGCTGGATGAGCTGGTGGAAAGCTCCCTGCGGGGTGCGGCCCTGTGGGATGAGGTGAAGGATCGCCTGAAAAAGAGCGCCCTGGGCCTGTCCGGCGGCCAGCAGCAGCGCCTGTGCATCGCCCGCGCCCTGGCGGTCAAGCCCGAAGTGCTGCTGATGGACGAGCCCACCAGCGCCCTGGACCCCGGCTCCACCATGAAGGTGGAAGAGCTGATGAGCGAGCTGAAAAAGAACTACACCGTGGTCATCGTCACCCACAATATGCAGCAGGCTGCCCGTATCAGCGACCGCACCGCCTTCTTCCTGCTGGGGGAGCTGGTGGAGGTGGGCCCCACGAACCAGATCTTCAGCACGCCCCGGGACAAGCGCACCGAGGACTACATCTCCGGCCGGTTCGGTTAATGCAGGGAGGAACAAAGCAATGAGCATTCGCAAACAATACGACAGCGATCTGGAAGCCCTTAAAACCGCGCTGGTGGAGATGGGGCAAAACGCCGCCGAGGCCGTGGAGAACGCGCTGGAAGCGCTGTGCACCGCCGACACCGCAGCCGCCCAGAAGATCGTGTAGGGGGATGACCGCATCAACAACATGGAGCGGGACATTGAGCACCGCTGCATGGCTCTGCTGCTGCGCCAGCAGCCGGTGGCGGGCGACCTGCGCCACATTTCCACCGCCATGAAGGTGGTCACCGATATCGAGCGCATGGGCGACCACGCCTCGGATATCGCGGAGATCATCCCACATCTCGTCACCGTGCGTAAGGAGAGAGACCCCGCCATCAGTCAGGCCATTGCCATGGGGCGCAAGGCCTACCAGATGATCCTTGACGCCATGGACGCCCTGACCGCCGAGGACGAGATTGCCGCCCGCCGCGTCATCGCCGCAGACGACGCCGTGGACTACGACTTCAACGCCATCAAGCACACGCTGGCACAGGAGATCGCCGCCGACCCCGCCAAGGTGGACGCCGCGCTGGATCTTTTGATGGTTATCAAGTATCTGGAGCGCATCGGCGACCACGCCGTGAACGTAGCCGAGTGGGTGCAGTTCGTGCGCACCGGGCGCTACAAGGACGAAAGTATGTTCTGATACTCACTCTGCCCTTTTGGGCGCGTGTTTTCCTTATTTTCTTCTGGAAAAGGCTGTCTGCCACTTGGCAGGCAGCCTTTTTCTGTGGAGAATATCCACCCTCTCAGTCACCTGCTCCCCGAAGCGAACCCTCTCAGGCGCTCCCGCGCCAGCTCCCCCGAAGGGGGAGCCAAGCCGTTACCCTCATTGCTGAAGCTTTAAGAAAAACGAGGAAGCTCGCGTCGCCGCAAAAGCTCCCCCTTCGGGGGAGCTGGCACGCCGTCAGGCGTGACTGAGAGGGTTCGTTCCAACCCCTCCCGTGAAAATGCGTTTGGAGCGCTCCGCAGAGCGCGACAAACGCGAAATTAAAAATAACTCTTCCGCTGAAGATGCGCAAAGCGCAACGACGACGACCGCCGCCAGTGGCGGAAAAAGGGAGGAGTTGTTGGGGCAGCGGCCAGCAAGACGCAAGTGCCGCCCAAGGCACGAAGCGGATGCTGGGTGCCGCAACCCGATAAGCGGAGCGCATTCCAAATCGTCCGCCCTCTCTACAACGAAAATTGACTAAAAAATTTTTATCTTTTCTGCAATGTTTGCGGCAGGTCATTCGTATTCAAGGTATAAGAGCCCGGAAAGGGCTCCGCAGTTATCGTGCGGCGGGTGGTCCGGCTTCCCCCAGTCCCCCGCCCGCCGCACCGTTACGGAGGACAGATACAATGATGGCAAAGCTTGAACGCTCCCCGCAGCAAGCCCGCATGGAGGCCGTGAGCCGCGATGCACTGGTGCAGGCGGCGCTGCAGGAGATCACCCAAAATTATCGTGAGGCCAGCCTTTCCAATGTGGCAAGGGCTTATGGTGTTTCGCTGGCGTATGTCAGCGAGTGCGTGCGCGCTCAGACCGGGCGCACCTACAAGGAGCTGCTGCAAAAGCACCGCATGGAGACCGCCGCGCGGCTGCTGCGCCGCAGCGATCTGAACATTCAGCAGATCATTGCGCAGGTGGGCTACGAGAACACCAGCTACTTCTACCGCCTGTTCCACGAGCGCTACGGCCTGAGCCCCCGGGAGTACCGGCTGGTGCGCACCGGCACTGCTCCTCGCCGCCCCACCGCATGAGCCACCCCTTATTTTGCTGCCCCCGACCGCCGTGCTGCCGCCCCGCGCACGGCGGTCTGTTTTTGCCGCGAAATGGAGAAAAATCTGGTACTTTATGGAATATTGTGTTATACTAAAATAAATGCACCCCGCGCAGCAGGGCGCGGGCAAGAGAGGATGAGTGGATATGTTTCGCGGAGCGGTAAGAGCGGATATGGCAAAGATCCTTGAGATCTATGCCCGTGCGCGGGATCTCATGGCGAAAAACGGCAACCCCACCCAGTGGGGGGACAATTACCCCAGCCCGGAGCTGCTGGAAGAGGATATCGACACCAACCGGCTGTTCGTGTACATGATCAACGGCCGGATGCAGGCGGTGTTCGCCTTTATCCTTGGCGAGGACCCCACCTACAAGGTCATTGAGGACGGACATTGGCTCAATGACACCCTGCCCTACGGCACGCTGCACCGGCTGGCTTCGGCGGGCGAGAGCAAGGGCGTGGGCAAAGCAGTGGTGGAGTGGTGTCTGGAGCACTGCGAGAGCCTGCGCGCCGACACCCACGCCGACAACAAGGTGATGCAGCATCTGCTGGAAAGCGAGGGCTTTACCCGCTGCGGCATCATCCATGTGGAGGACGGCACCCCGCGCATTGCCTACCAGCGGATGTCCCTGACCCAGAGCCAGCTGGGGTGAGGACGAGCGAAAGGATCATTCATAATTTCGGACCCCCGGAGCATCTGCGGACGCTCCGGGGGTCTGTTTTCACGGGTGGGGAACCCTCTCAGGCGCTCCCGCGCCAGCTCCCCCGAAGGGGGAGCCAAGATTTAAAGCCCGTTGCTAAAGCATTAGGAGAAACGAGAAAGTTTCCGGGCGTGCTCTTGGCTCTCCCTTTGGGAGAGCTGTCAAAGCCGTAGGCTTTGACTGAGAGGGCGCACGCCGTTATCCCTGTCACTAAAGTTTTAGATGCAATAAGAAACCTATGCCAAAAGCTCCCCCTGAGAGGACAGATTTCCCCCGGCCGGGGGAAAATGTCACCGCAGGTGACAAAAGGGGGAATCTGGCATCGCGCAGCGATGACTGAGAGGGTTTTCCTCGTCAAAACCGCAAAACTGTATTTTATATAAGTACAGTTTTCAAGGCAATTTTGAAAAAGGTTACAAAAAACGTGATTTGAGGCGTCAAAATGCCTGAAAACACTTCCTCTTTTTTGCCGTATATGCTATAATGACAACTGTTCTCGTACAAGAAACAGGAAAATGTACGCACTAGGCGTACAGCGTAAGAGGAGTGTTACGATATGAAAACCTTGAAAGCGGTTGTAGCAAAATACAACCAGACCAGCCTGATCCTGCGCATCCTGATCGGCCTGGCAGTCGGTTCGGTGCTGGCACTGGTAGTGCCGGGCGCGGGTTGGGTCGGCGAGCTGGGCAGCCTGTTCGTCGGTGCGCTGAAGGGCATTGCCCCGGTGCTGGTGTTCGTCATTGTGGCAAGCGCACTGGCACAGGGCTCGTCCAAGCTGGACCGCCGCTTTGGCACCGTGACCTGGCTGTATATGCTCACCACCTTTCTAGCGGCAGCCATTGCGGCCATCACCAGCTTTATGTTCCCGGTCAAGGTGGTACTGGCCGACGCGGCACAGTCTGATGTGATCCCGCAGGGCTTGGGCGAGGTGCTGAGCACCTTGCTGACCAACTTTGTGGCCAACCCTGTCAGCGCCCTGATGAACGGCAACTACATTGGCATTCTGTTCTGGGCCTGTATGTTCGGCATTGCCATGAAGAACATCGGCGCAGAGAGCACCAAGGTCTTTCTGGCAAACACCGCCGATGCCGTTTCTCAGATCGTGCGCTGGATCATCAATCTGGCACCCTTCGGCATCATGGGTCTGGTGT
>CAJMQZ010000005.1 GCA_905215595.1 uncultured bacterium | reverse complement strand
CCTCGTAGCCCTCGATCTTCACGTTGTGCAGGTCGATCTCCTTGACGTTCTCGGCATAGATGGCCAGCTTTTTCACCAGCGGACGATTGTCGGCCATAGCCGCCTGTCCCTCCTTGGCGTTGGGGTCAAAGGTGATGCTCACATCCCGCATGGTTACCCGCTCAATGGGCTGCTCCGGCAGGCCATCGAAATAGCAGCCTGCAAACTGGGCATCGGTGGCCACGATGTTCTCCATGGTCAGGCTGCCCAGCTTGGGGGTGTACTCGTCCACCGGCAGCGGCTCGCGGCACTGCACATAGGGGCCGTGGCCGTCCGGGTCGCAGAAGTAGAACATATTGATGACAAAGGGTGCTTTGACGCCCCGCATCTCCACGTTGCGGAACACCAGCCCGTCGATGACGGCAGTGTTGCCGCGGCCCCGGCGGGTCTTGACGCGCAGACCGCGGTCGGTATGGTCCATCAGGCACTGGGTCACTACCATGTCCTTGACGCCGCCGCTCATCTCGCTGCCAATGACGATGCCGCCGTGGCCCTTGTCCAGCAGGCAGTTGCGGATGACGGTATGCTCACAGCTGCGCTTCAGCTTCATGCCCAGAAAGACCTTGCTGGCCTTCATGGCGATGCAGTCATCGCCCACATGGATGTTCATGCCGATGATGCGGATATACTCGCAGCTCTCGGGGTCGATGCCGTCCGTGTTGGGGGCGTTGTAGGGGTTGTTGATATTGAAGTTGAGCAGGTCGAGGTGCTTGACAAAGATGGGGTGGATGGTCCACGAATAGCTGTTCTGCACCGTGATACCGTGCAGGCAGACGTTCTCGCTGTCCACCGCGGCCACGGCCCGGGGACGCCATGCAATGCGCTTGACCTTGGGGTTCACCCACCAGTCGCCGTTTTCGGCGTCACAGTCCAGCGTGCCCTCACCGGTCACCACCACGTCATGCACCTGCGTGATGTTCAAAAGACCTGCAAAGCTGTCCAGCGGGTTGCCCTCCCAGCCGGTCAGGTAGTACTCGTCCACCTCGTTTTCGCTGGGCAGCACGCCGGGCAGGATGGGATAATGGGTGCGGTCGTTGTCGCCCAGCAGCACAGCGCCCTTTTCCAGATACAGGGTGGTGTTGCTCTTCATGAACAGGCTGGCGGTGCGGTAACGGCCGGCAGGCACATACACTGTGCCGCCCTTGGGGCAGGTGGACAGCGCCGCCTGCAGCCGCACGGTGTTGTCGGTCTCACCATCAGCCACCAGACCATAGCGGGCAGCATCCACGAAGAAGGTCTCGGCCTCGGTGGTGAAATCCAGCTTCAGGGTCTCGCCCTCGGCCTGCACCTCCACCGTATAGGCGGTGCCGGGCAGCAGGGAGAACAGGGAGAACACGTTGGTGTTGCAGGCTTCGTATACCGTTTTGCCGTTCAGGGCAACGGTAAAGGGGTGTGCCGGACGGTAGCACAGCTCGTTTTCCAGCTCAAAAACGGCGCTGCGGGTCATGGAACGGATCAGGGTCAGATTCATGCGAAATAACCTCCTGTGAGTTTGTCTTGCCCCCACGGGGCAGACGTGGTATCATGAGGAAAAGCGCTCTCCCGGCCACCGAGAGGGCTGTTTCCGGAAAGGATGCGCAAGATGAAAGCGGAACGGGAAAAGATCCATGCAAAGGTAAAGGCAGACACCGTGCGGCTGAACGGCAGCAAGCTGGAGCTGACGGCAGACGAGGAGATGGGCACCTTTCTGCTGGTAAGCGAGGGCAGCTGCACCCTGCAAATGGGGGAAACCAGCCTGCTGCTGAACCCCGGCAGTGCGCTGCTGCTGGGCGCGGGGGACGCGGTGCTCTCTGCCGCCGGTACAGCCGTCCCGGAACTGGTAGGCTGCCGCTTTCCGCTCAGCGCCCTGCACGAGCTGCGCAGCGCCACCCAGCGGGATTTTGTCCGGCTGTTTTTGCCCGGGGAGGCAACGGTGCTGTACGGCCCGGTGCTATGGACCCGCCGCCTGCGCACTCTGCTGGAGATGATGCGCTCTGCCATGCCGGAGCAGGACTACCCCGGCGGGCTGTACCTGCTGCTCATCCTGCACTATGTAGAGCAGGAGTGCCTTGCCGAGAGCAGCGCCGCAGCGCGCCCCCGCAACGAGACCATTGAGCAGGTATGTGCCTACCTTGCCGCCAACTACCAGCAAAAGTTCTCTCTTACCGAGGTGGCGGCGCGGTTCTACCTTTCCCCCTACTATCTCAGCCGTCTGTTCCGGCGGATGACCGGGCAGTCCATCGTGGACTACCTGAACAACCGCCGCATCGAGGCTGCGCAGAAGCTGCTGGAGACCACCGAGCTGTCCATCAGCGCTATTGCCGAGCAGACCGGTTTTGCCAGCGCAGCCCACTTCCGCCGCGTGTTCCGCGAGGTGATGGATATCAGTCCTTTGCAGTACCGCAAGAAAAATAGGGAATGATAATTCCGCTGCGCGGAACATGATGAACCCTGCGGGCAATGATGTCTGCCTGCGGCAGATGATGTGTGCCTTACGGCACATTGCCGCAAAGCGGCACATCATGTTCCCGCAGGGAACACATCATTGCGCAGCACATCATATTCGCCGCAGGCGAATACATCATTTCTCCCGCCTACCAAAACACCCCCTGTGCCATCCGTTGGGGGCAGCACAGGGGGTGTTGGTCTTGGTCAGATGTTCTTATGGCGCATTAGCCCTTGACGGCACCTGCGGAGATACCTTCAACGAACTGATCCTGTGCACAGAAGAATACGATCAGCTGCGGCAGGATGGAGATGAGGGACAGAGCAAGGATCTTGTTCCAGGCAAAGCCGGTATCACCGTCCATGGACAGCTTGACGAACAGGGACATGGGGTACTTGCCGGGGGTGCTGACGTAAAGCAGCGGGCCCATGAAGTCGTTGCAGCTCCACATGAACTGGAACAGTGCGCAGGACACCAGAGCGGGTCCCAGCATGGGCACGATGACCTTGTACAGGGTCTGGAAAGAGGAGCAGCCGTCAATGGCGGCAGCCTCGTCCAGATCACGCGGGACGTTGCGCATGAACTGCACCAGCTGATACACGAAGTAGGTCTCGGTAGCAAATGCGCAGTGCACCCAGATGGCCAGATAGAAGGGGCTGTCCACCCAGCCGAACTTGTTGTACAGCAGGTACTGGGGCACGTTCAGCACGACCTGCGGCAGGAACAGGGTAGCCAGCATGATGTTGAACAGCAGCTTGCGGCCGGGGAAGTCGAAACGGCCAAAGCCGTAAGCGGCAATACAGGCAGACACCACAGTGCAGATCACCTTGGGGATGACGTAGCTGTAAGTGTTGAGCATAGCCTGCAGGATGTTGATGGAGCCGCCGAAGTTGTTCAGGGCGTTGCGATAGCCATCCAGCGTAGGCTTTTTGATCCACAGGCTGATGCCTGCAAAGATCTCGCTGTTATCCTTGAAGGTAGCGCTGATCATCCACAGCAGAGGATAGATCATGATGACACCAACCAGGATCAGCACGAAGTACTTAAAGAAGGTTGCGATCTTATTCGATGCTTTCATTCCCATATTGGTCACCTTACCTTTCATCCGAGTAGTAGACCCACTTCTTCTGGCTGGTGAACGCAATGATCGTCAGGATGCAGACGATGATGAACATGATCCACGCCAGAGCAGAAGCCATGCCCATGTCGTAGGACTTGAATGCGTAGTTGTAAACCAGCAGGGAGATCAGGGTAGTGGAACCACGGGGACCACCGTTGGTGATGATGTAGGGGCCGTTGAACTCCTGGAAAGCCTGGCAGATCTGAGTGACCAGGTTGTAGAAGATGATGGGGGTGATCATCGGAACGGTGATGGAGAAGAACTGACGCCACTTGCCGGCACCGTCGATGGTAGCAGCCTCGTACAGGTCTGCGGGCACGCCCTTCAGTGCAGCAAGGAACAGCACCATGGCGGAGCCGAACTGCCATATACGCAAAAAGCAGATGATCCACAGTGCGTAGTTGGGGTCAGACAGCCACTCGGGGCCCTGCACCGCACCAAAGGTGACAGCGCGCACCACGGTGTTCAGCAGACCGTCCACGCTGAACACAGCCTTCCACAGCACGGCGATAGCCACAGAGCCGCCCAGAATGGAGGGGATGTAGTACACGGTGCGGAACAGGTTGACGCAGGCGATCTTGAAGTTCAGGATGTAGGCGATGAACAGTGCGAAGATCAGCTTCAGGGGCACGGTGATAAAGGCGTACTTGAAGGTGATGATCAGCGCCTTGGTGATCTTTCTGGTGTGGAATGCGGTAATGTAGTTGGCCAGACCAACAAAGCTGGTGCCGTCCTTGAAGAAGTTCATATCGGTAAAGCTGTAATACAGCGACTGACCGAAGGGGAACGCCTTAAAGACGAGAAAGCCGATGATCCAGGGGATCAGATAAAACAGACCCTGATACTTATCGACCCATTTCTGGAACGGAGTTCGTGCGCCTGCGGGCGCATTACTTTTTTTCATCCGAAGTCCTCCTTTTACAGGATTTGAAGCAGACAGTGCAGCAGGTCACAGACCGGCAACAATTTTTTCAAGGTTTGATAACCATTCTCCGATAAAACAAGGGCATCTGTCGTACGGGCGGCAGATGCCCCTATTTAATTCAGAATACAGTTACCCGGTTCAGGCTGCTGCCCGTGCGGTAAACTTAGCCGACGGTGTAGCCAACAGACTCCATGCCGTCCAGCAGGGTCTCAACAGCCTCTTCAGGGGTCTGATCGCCGTAGTCGATGTTGTCGAACACTTCCTGATAGATGCCGGTGCCGGAAGCCTTCAGGTCGTTGTTCTCGAACAGGGGATCCAGCTTGTTGGTGGTGAAGGCCATGACCTTGGCGTTTGCATCAGCAACCAGATCCTTGACAGCGCCGGCAGCCTGAGCGTAACCCAGACCAGCCTTGGAAGCGGGGATGCCGCACTCAGAACCCATGATGGAAGCGCCCTTTTCCTCGTTCAGCAGGAAGTTGATCAGGGTAGCAGCCTCGGCAACATTCTTGCAGGTCTTGGTGATAGCCAGACCCATGGACACCTTGGAGAAGCCGCCGTTGTTATCGCCGAACTTGATCTCCTCGCCGACGGTGAAGCCGTCCTTGTTGCTGTCGTCCAGAGCGGAGGAGTACTTGCTTGCAGCGGAATCCCACTCGAAGATGCCTGCGATCTTACCGGTGATCCACTCGTTGGACTGGTGGGTGGCGGTGTCGGAGTTTGCGGAGTAGTAGTCCTTCAGGTTCATCATGACGTGGCCATCGACCAGGCTCTTGATGAAGCTCAGGCCCTCGGCGATCTCGTCCTCGGTGTAGTTCAGGGTAGAGGTGACGGGGTCTGCCCAGTCCTTGCCGTACTTGGACTCGAGGTAGAACACCATCAGGATCATACGGTCGTATGCGCCCAGGTGCATGGGGTAGTAATCGTCACCCAGCTTCTCCTGGAAAGCCTTACCGGCAGCCATCAGATCGTCCAGAGACTTGGGGACCTCGGTGATGCCAGCCTTATTAAAGGTGGTCATGTTCCAGTAGAAGATACGGCCGGTCATGGAGACGGGCACGCACTGCTGGCTGTTGGCCACATAGCAAGCGTCCATAGCAGCGGCATCCCACTGGGTCATGTCGATGAACTTGGAAGCGGTGTTCAGGTCCACGAACTTGCTGCCGTCAGCAGAGTAGTTGTACAGCCAGTTCCAGTTCACCTGGCAGACATCCTGAGCGTTGCCTGCGATGAAGGCAGCAGCCATCTTCTCTTCCCAGCCGGACCATGCGGCGAAGGTGGGCTCCACGGTGATGTTGGAGTGCTCAGCCTGGAAAGCCTCCAGAGCGCTCTGGTAAGCAGCGTGACGGCTGTCGCCGCCCCACCAGCTGATGCTCAGGTTAACAGGGCCGTCAGACAGGGCCAGGCTTTCGTCTGCGGAAGCAGCGGGAGCCTGAGAAGCAGCGGAAGAAGCGGTGGAAGAAGCAGCGGGCTTGCTGCCGCAGGCAGCCAGCAGACCTGCAGCACCGACAGCGCCGGTAGCCATCAGGAAGTTACGACGAGAAATTGCCTTGCTCATTTTTGTTCTCCTCCTAATAGAAAACATCTTCATGCAGGGGGTCTGCACATGCCCCCTTGTATACAATTATGATAACAAAAGCCGCAAGAAAAAGAAAGATGCAATTTACAGTGATACAGGATAAAAACGTACAAATATTGCCCTTGTTTTCGTATGTGATTCTACGTCCTTGCCGAAATGAATAAACTTGCGCTGAAAAACTGTGCAACTTGTATACTTCAATGACTTGCATAAAAATCTGGGATGCAACAGGGGCATAACGGCAAAAATTTCAATAATTCCTGTTACATTTACCGTTCTGCCTGTAATTTTTTGTGCTCTGCCGCCCCCCCGCTACTCCCTTCTTCTCCCATTCCCTCTCCCCTCCATCGAGTAACTGCCCAGTCTGAACTGATATATCAATAGCGCAAAAAACGTGCGAATTCCGCCCGTTTGATATATCAGTCCCTCTAAATGCAGCAAATTGATATATCAATCTGTATACAGCCTGTTGGAGACTCTGGCGGAGGACCCCTTCCGTCTGCTCACTGCGTTCGCAGCCACCTTCCCCAAGGGGACGGCTTTTTGGCGGTGGCGGCAAAGTTTCCGGCATAGCGTAAAGGCGTCCCCTTGAGGGCCGACTTCCCCCCGGCCGGGGGAAGATGTCACCGCAGGTGACAAAAGGGGGAATCTGGCGAGCGTAGCGAGACTGAGGGGGTAGCTCTTCCGCAAATCACGCAAAAAGCCGCTGCACCCGGCGCGGTACAGCGGCTTATATCTATATATAGAACGTTCTCAGTTTTTCTTTGCAGCGTAGAACGCCCGCCGTGCCTTGAAGTAGCACTGGGGGCACATGCTGACATACTGCACATCGTTTTCAAGGTCGATGGCTACCTGCTCGCCCTCAAAGACGAACTGTCCGTTCACCTTGCGGCAGTTGCAGATGGCCTTGCGCCCGCAGGTGCATATCGTTTTCATCTCTTCAATGGTGTGCGCCAGCTCCAGCAGACGAGTAGAGCCCGGGAAGCCCTTGAGGGAAAAATCCGCCCGCAGACCGTAGCAGATCACCGGGATGTTCAGATCTACCGTGATCATAAACAGCTGCTCGGCCTGTTCCGGGGTAAAGAACTGGCTCTCGTCGCACAGCACACAGGCCAGCGGGCCAGAAGCATCGTTTGCCGCCTTCACGGCTTCGAACACGTCCAGCTCCGGCGGGATCAGCAGGTCTGCTTTGCGGCGCACGCCCAGACGGCTCACCAGCTCTCCGCCGCCCTTGGTATCCACCTGCGGCTTTAAAATGAGCACCTTCATGCCCTGCTCTTCGTAGTTGTGTGCCACCTGCATCAGCGCCGTGCTCTTGCCGCTGTTCATAGCACCGTAGCGGAAATATAATTTTGCCATGCCGTCACTCCTGATTGCGCAGACGGTAGCCCAAGCTCATCAGGCTGTCGCCCAGATGAACGTTTTCCACCACCACATTGGGGTACGACACCGACAGGTCATAGTGGGAGAAGTTCCAGAAGCCCTCAATGCCCAGATCCACCAGCCGTCCGCTGACCTGCTGTGCACCATCGCGGGGCACACAGAGCACCGCCACCTTGGGCTTGTTTTTCTCGCAAAAGGCCTCCAGCTCGTCAATGTGCCGGATGCGGATACCGCTGATCTCCTTGCCCACCTCGTTCTCGGCCACGTCAAAGGCCGCGATCAGCTTGTAGCCGTTGGTATCGGTGGTGATAAAGCGGCTCACCGCCTTGCCCAGACGGCCGCAGCCGATCAGAATGGTGGGCAGACGGTCGCCGTTGCCGAACAGCAGGCTTTCCAGAATGGAAAGCAGGTTCTCCACCGAGTAGCCGATGCCCTGCCGTCCGTTCACGTCACCGATGCAGTTAAAGTCCTGCCGCACCTGCGAGGCAGTGGTGCCCATCTGGGAAGCCAGCTCCCGGGAGGAGATGCTGGTAATGCCGTCGTCCTGCAAGGAGCGCAGGTACCGGTAATATTTGGGGAGACGCTTGATCACAGGGATCGATGCTTTTTGGGGGGTGTTCATAGGAAAATTCTCCTTTCTGCCCAACGCGCTGCAGCTTCTGCCGCCATGCAAGGGGCTTCTTTGCGCGCAGAGAGATGTTCCGTTTTATCCTGTTATATTATTTAAAGTATACAGCATGAAAGGCGAATGTCAAATACCTATTTGTAAAAAAGCAAAAAATTCACAAAGTTTTTTGTTTCTTTTCTCCTGTATACTTCCCCGGCTGCCGGGGGATACTGACCCCACAAAGACCCCGCTACGGAAGGAGAACGCGCATGGATACGGCAAAAGACACCCCCGCAGAGCAGCACCGGATGGAAAAAGAGGATATCGAGGATCTGGGCACGGTCACCCTGAGCCGGGGCGGTCATGTCATCCACTGCCTGACCGTCATCGGTCAGATCGAAGGGCACACCGAAGCGCCGCAGGGGCAAAAGACCACCAAGTACGAGCACGTCATCCCGCAGCTGGTGGCGGTGCAGGAGGACCCCCGCATCGAGGGGCTGCTGGTGCTGCTGAATACGGTGGGCGGCGATGTGGAGACCGGCCTTGCGCTGGCGGAGCTGATCGCCAGCATCTCCAAGCCCAGCGCCACGCTGGTGCTGGGCGGCGGGCACTCCATCGGCATCCCGCTGGCGGTCAGCGCACGGCACAGCTTTATCGTGCCCACCGCCACCATGACGGTGCACCCGGTGCGGCACTCCGGGCTGATCTTAGGCGTCCCGCAGACCATGCACTGCTTCGAGCAGATGCAGCAGCGCATCACCGGCTTTGTAGCCGCCCACAGCGGTATGCCGGAAAAGCGCTACACCCAGCTGATGCTCCACACCGGAGAACTGGTCATGGACATGGGCACAGTGTTGGACGGACGCCGCGCCGTAAAGGAAAAGCTGATCGACGAGCTGGGCGGTCTTTCGGACGCGCTGACGTGGCTGTACAGGGAGATCGAGCGGGGGTAAAGTGTGTGGAACCCTCTCAGGCTCACTGCGTTCGCCAGCTCCCCCGAATGGGGGAGCTTTTGCATCTTCCGGTCGGCGCAGATAAAACTCCCCCTTTCGGGGGAGCTGGCACGCCGCAAGGCGTGACTGAGAGGGCTTGTTCTCCGGCAGGTGCTGCCGCACAAATGCAAAGTCAATGTTCGTTCCATTTTCCTTCAACAAAAACAACATTATGGTTTGCCATTTTTGCCCTTGCGTGGTACAATAGTAGAATCAACTATTGTGTCTATGGGAAGTTGGGGAACAGAGTAGAATGGCAACGAAAAAACGAAAATCAACGAAACGGCGTACTTCTGCCCGCCGTAAAAAGGCAGAACAGCGGCTCCCGGCAGGGCTTGGCACCCTGTTCGGCGGCCTGCTGTTGATGGTGCTGGCCTTTGTGCAGGGCGATTCCGCATGGCGGGTGCTCCACAATGTGCTGTTCGGGCTGTTCGGCTGCGGCAGCTTTGTGCTGGGTGCAGCCGTGTGCTGTCTGGCCGTTTTGTACACCCGGGGCGAGGAGCTGCTGTCCCGCATCCTCAAGCTGGTGCTGGGGCTTATCTTTGTCTGCGGCACGGTCATCGTGTTTTCCGATATCCAGCCGCAGGGGCTGTCGGCGCTGCAAATGCTTTCCGCCTGCTACGCCAACGGCGTCAACGCATGGCTCTCCGGCGGCGCAATAGGCTTTGTGCTGGGCGGCGTGCTGCTTTTGCTGTGCGGACGCCCGGCAGCAAATCTCATCATGGTCGTGCTGTTGCTGTGCGGCAGCCTGTACATTTTTGATATCACCCCCGCCGAGGTCTGGGTCTGGCTGTGTGCCATCACCGGCGGTATCCACGCCCGCGGCGCTGCCTTTGCAGAGCAGAGCGCTGCCCGCCGCGCCGAGCGCGCCGCCATCCGGCAGGCAGAGCGGGAGATCGACGAGGAATACGATGAAACCGAGGACGAGCCGCTGGACGAGGAGGACGAGCCTGCCGGGCTGCATCTGGGTGTGCCGGACTGGATGTCCGGTGTGCTGCGCTGGGGACACAAGGTAACGCAGGAGATGGAGGCAGACGCGGCAGACACCGAAGCCGCACCCGCCGCCCCTGCTCAGCCGGAGCCCGCTGCACCGCCCATCACCCCGGTGCGGGTCAGCGTTGCGCGTCCCCGCGCCGCCTTTGACGTAGACCTTGGCCCCGACCACACCGCCCTTTCCGAGGGCGGCAGCGAGCCCATTGAGCCGCTGATCGTCGGGCCGGGCGGCACCTTCGGGCAGGACCCGCTGCGCCCTGCATCCAAGCCCACGCCGCCGCCCATCGTGGCAGACCCGGTGGTCACCGCTGCGGCAGATTTCTTTGCCAAGGACGCCCCCCAGCCGGAAGAGCCTTCCCCTGCCCCCGCTTTTGATGCTCCCAGCGTCCAGCCGGCAGCGCCGGTGGTGCAGCCGCAGATGCCGCAGCCGCCGGAAGCTGCGCCCATTCAGCCCGCCGTGCCCCGGGTGAGTGCCGAGAACGCCGTGGCGTTCCGCTCTGCGCCGGACGAGGACGGCTGGATCAGTATCACCGCCGAGCCGGTGGAGGAAAAGGACATCAACTCGCTGGTGGCTGCGGCCATGGAAAAGCCCGCCGTCTCGGAGCAGGCAGCCGCCACCGCCCCCGCCGAGGAGGCCGAGCCGGTGGACAGCTACGAGTACCAGTACCCGCCCATCGAGCTGTTTGAAAAAACGCAGGAGGAGAGCGACCCCGGCGCACAGGAGGAGCTGAAGGCCAACGCCCAGAAGCTGGTGGACACGCTGGAAAGCTTCGGCGTGCGCACCCGGGTGCTGGATATCTCGCGGGGACCCTCCGTTACCCGGTATGAGGTCCAGCCCATGGCGGGCGTGAAAATCAGCCGCATCACTTCGCTGGCCGATGATATCGCCCTGAACCTTGCTGTGGCCGATGTCCGCATGGAAGCACCCATCCCCGGCAAGCCTGCCGTGGGCATTGAGGTGCCCAACCACAAAAAGACCCCGGTGTATATCCGCAGCGTGTTCGAGAGCCAGAGCTTTTTGCGCATGACCTCACCTCTGGGCATTGCGCTTGGCAAGGACATTGCCGGTGTGGCACAGGTGGCAGACCTGTGCAAGATGCCCCATCTGCTCATTGCAGGCAGCACCGGCAGCGGTAAATCCGTGTGCGTGAACAGCATCATCATGAGCCTGCTGTTCCGCTCCAGCCCGGAGGACGTGAAGCTGCTGCTGATCGACCCCAAGGTGGTGGAGCTGGCCGAGTACAACGGCATTCCCCACCTGCTGATGCCGGTGGTCACCGAGCCGAAAAAGGCCGCAGGTGCGCTGGGCAGTGCCGTGCAGGAGATGGAGCGCCGCTACCGCCTGTTTGCGGAGAACAATGTGCGCGACATCAAGTCCTTCAACAAGCTGGCCGCAGAACGGCCGGATCTGGAAAAAATGCCCTACATCGCCATTATCATCGACGAGCTGGCCGATCTGATGATGGTGGTGGGCAAGGATGTGGAGGACTCCATCTGCCGCATCGCCCAGAAGGCCCGCGCCGCCGGTATGCACCTGATCGTAGCCACCCAGCGCCCCAGCGTGGACGTGATCACCGGCCTGATCAAGGCCAACATCCCCAGCCGCATCGCCTTTGCGGTGTCCAGTCAGGTGGACAGCCGCACCATTCTGGACGGTGCCGGCGCAGAAAAGCTACTGGGTCAGGGCGATATGCTCTTTATGCCCGTGGGCGCACCCAAGCCCACCCGTATTCAGGGCACCTTTGTGCGGGATGAGGAGATCAGCCGTGTGCTGGACTTTATCAAATCCAGCGCCACCGTGCAGTACGACGAGGCCATGATTGAGGCCATGGAAAAACACGCCATTCAGGACGGCAAAAAGGGCGGCGGCGGTGCCGACGCCGAGGAGGACGCAGGCTCCGACCCCATGTTCAAGCAGGCCGTGGATGTGGTCATCGATGCCGGTCAGGCTTCCACCAGCCTTTTGCAGCGCCGCTGCAAACTGGGCTACGCCCGCGCCGCCCGCATCATGGACGAGATGGAGCAAAAGAGCATCATCGGCCCCTACGAGGGCGCAAAGCCCCGCGCCGTGCTCATCAGCCGCCAGCAGTGGCTGGAAATGCAGATGAACCAGCCGGAGGAATAATAAAGGAGCATTATGGAACATTCTACTCCCCAGATCTACACCGAATTTCTTCCCATCAGCCGGGCGGACATGGAAGCCCGGGGCTGGGAGCAGCTGGATTTTGTGGTGGTGGGCGGTGACGCCTATGTGGACCACCCCAGCTTTGGCACCGCCATCATCAGCCGCCTGCTGGAAGCCGAGGGCTACAAGGTGGGCGTGCTGGCCCAGCCCCGCTACACCGACTGCGAGGACTTCAAGCGGTTCGGCAAGCCGAAGTACGGCTTCTTCATCGGCGGCGGCAACGTGGACAGCATGGTCAGCCACTATTCCGTGGCAAAGATCCCCCGCGCCGAGGATGAATACTCCCCCGGCGGCAAGGCCGGTGCCCGCCCGGACCGCAGCGCCACCGTGTACACAAAACTTGCCAAGCAGGCTTACCCCGACCTGCCGGTGATCTTAGGCGGTCTGGAGGCCAGCCTGCGCCGGTTTGCCCACTACGATTACTGGCTGGACACCGTGCTGCCCAGCATCGCCGAGGACTCCGGCGCGGATCTCATCAGCTTCGGCATGGGCGAGCACCAGACCGTGGAGATCGCCCGCCGTCTGGCCGCCGGGGAGCCGGTGGAGACCATCACGGACGTGAACGGCACCTGCTACCTGACCGATTTCGACCACCTGCCCCAGCGGTATGTGGAGTGCGCCGGTTTTAAAAAGGTGGCCAGCGATAAGACCGCCTACGCCAAGGCCTGCCGCATCCAGATGGACAATCAGGACGTGGTCAGCGGCCAGATCATCGTGCAGAAGCAGAGCGAAAAGTATCTGGTGCAGAACATCCCCGCAAAGCCGCTGGTGCGCGGAGAGCTGGACAAGGTGTACGCCCTGCCCTACACCCGCCGCTACCACCCCATCTACGAGAGCATGGGCGGCGTGCCCGCCATCCGCGAGGTGCAGTTCTCCATCATCCAGAACCGCGGCTGCTTCGGCGGCTGCAACTTCTGCGCCATCCAGCTGCATCAGGGGCGGCGGGTCACCAGCCGCAGCGCCGACAGCATCGTGGAGGAAGCCGAGCGCATGACCCACGAGCCGGATTTTAAGGGCTATATCCACGATGTGGGCGGTCCCACCGCAAACTTCCGCTTTCCCTCCTGCCGCGAGCAGATGCTGCGCGGCATGTGCACCGGCGGCAAGCACTGCCTTGCCCCCACCACCTGCTCCCACATGATCGTGGATCACAGCGACTACCTTAAAATTCTGCGCCGGGTGCGGGAGCTGCCGGGCGTGAAAAAGGTGTTCATCCGCAGCGGCATCCGGTTCGACTACCTGATGGCGGACCCGGACGATACCTTCTTCAAGGAGCTGGTGGAGTACCATGTGTCCGGCCAGTTGAAGGTCGCCCCGGAGCACTGCGCCCCCAACACCCTTGCCTACATGGGTAAGCCGCCCATCGAGACCTTCAACAAGTTCAAGGATAAGTTCTACGAGCTGAGCAAAAAGGCAGGTAAAAAGCAGTATCTGGTGCCCTACCTCATGTCCAGTCACCCGGGCAGCACCCTGAAGGACGCGGTCTATCTGGCCGAGTACCTTTATAAGAACCACATGCGCCCGGAGCAGGTGCAGGACTTCTACCCCACCCCCGGCACCGTGAGCACCTGTATGTTCTATACCGGCCTCGACCCCTACACCCTCAAGCCGGTGTTTGTGGAAAAGACCCCCGAGGGCAAGGCGTTGCAGCGCGCACTGCTGCAATACTACGAGCCCCGCAACGCCGAAAAGGTGGTCAAGGCTTTGCAGCTGACCCACCGGGAGGACCTGATCCCCCTGCTGGTGCCCGCCGCAGGCCGCCGCGCCGTACAGCGCACCGCTCGCCGGGCAGAAAGCGCCGAGGTGACCATCCACAACGACGGCACCTATACCGTACACCCCAACCAGAAGGGACGCAGCACCGGCAAAAACGCCCGTGCCGCCGCACCGGCAGGCCGTCAGCCCAGCCCGGGCGCACGCTTTGCGCCCAACTCTGCGCCCGGCCATAAACCCAAAAACATTCAACAGAAAGAGAACGCAACGTGGAAAACCGGAAAGAAGAAAAAGTAACCCTGTTCCCCCGCCGCCTGTTCCTGCGGCTGGCTGCGCTGGCGCTGGCCGCTGTGCTGGCGCTGGGGCTTACCGCCTGTGACAGCAACGGCGGACACATCGTTAAGCCCTCCACCGGGACAAGTCAGCCCTTTGAGATGCACTTCATTGACGTAGGACAGGCACTGAGCGTATTGGTGGAGTGTGACGGACAGTTCATGCTCTACGATGGCGGCAATGTGGACGACGGCAGTCTGGTGGTATCCTACCTGCAAAAGCAGGGGGTGGAGCAGCTGCAATATGTGTTCTGCTCCCACGCCCACGAGGACCATGTGGGCGGGCTTGCCGCCGTAATGGCAAAGTTCCCGGCGGGGCACGCTTACAGCCCGGTGACCGAAGGCAGCACCAAATGCTTCAACGATTTTGTCAAGTATACGCAGCAGCAGGGCTTGCAGCTGGAAGTGCCCTCCGTGGGCACGGTCTGGCCGCTGGGCAGCGCCACCGTTACCCTGCTGGGCCCGGTAACGCAGTACAGCGAGACCAACAACACCTCACTGGTGCTGCGCATCGACTACGGCAGCACCAGTTTTCTGCTGACCGGCGACATGGAAAAGACCGCCGAGACTGACCTTGTGAACAGCGGTGCCAACCTGAAAGCCGATGTGCTGCAGGTAGGGCACCACGGCTCCAGCACCAGCACCGGCTACCTGTTTCTGAACGCAGTGCTGCCGGAAATGGGCGTCATCTCCTGCGGCACAGGCAACAAGTACGGCCACCCCCACGAGGAGACGTTAAGCATTCTGCGGGACGCAAAGGTGGACGTCTACCGCACCGACCTGCAGGGTACCATCACCATTGGCAGCGACGGCCAGAACTTCACCGTGGGCACCGAGCGCTTTGTGCCGGACAGCCAGCTGAACCCCACCGACCCGTCGTCCTCCAGCACCGCGCAGCAGGCGTACATCGGCAACGTGAACAGCAAAAAGTTCCACCTGCCCACCTGCCCCAACCTGCCTGCGGAAAAGAACCAAGTCCTCTTTTCCAGCTACGATGAAGCCATTGCCGCAGGCTATACCCCCTGCGCAAGCTGCATCAAATAAAATATTTTTATAAAAAGAAAGATACCGGGCGGCCTACAAAGCTGTCCGGTATCTTTCTTTCATAATCGTTACTGCGCTGCCGGGAACTCCTTCTCCCGCTCTTCTTTCAGGATGGCGGTGGCGCGCTGCATGGTGGCAGCGGCGCGGCGCAGCTCTTCGTCTCCAAGCTCAGTGCGCATCCGGCGGTAGCAGCGCTGCAAAAGCGCCTGCTCCTCCGCCATCAGCTCCACCGCCTTGCTGGAAAGCTCCACATAGGTGCGCCCGGCCTCGCGGTCGGTTTTCCACGTTACAAAGCCGCTGTCCTGCAGCTTCTCGATGCCCTTGGAAAGCTCGGTCACCCGCAGCCCCATGGCGGCGGCAAGGTCGGCAAGATAGAGTTTTTCGCCGGGATGTGCCTCCTGCGCCACCTTGATATAATACAGGATGAGATAATCTGCCCGCTGGATGGTGCTGAACACCTTATCCACGTTGAGCTCGTGGAGGAAGAACCATTCCCCCTGATGCTGCTGCATTTCTTCCATGCTGATGCCCTCCCTTTATGCCCGCTGGCTGCGCGGGATATAATCGTGGGTGCCGCCAAGGCTCTTGTAGGCCGGGCGGATGATCTTATTGGCGCTGAGCAGCTCCTCGATGCGGTGGGCACTCCAGCCCATGATGCGCGCCACGGCAAACAGCGGGGTGTACAGTTCCATGGGGATGCCCAGCATCTCGTACACAAAGCCGCTGTAAAAGTCCACGTTGGGGCTGACGCCCTTGAAGATCTTGCGCTCCTGCGCGATAAGCTGGGGTGCCATGCGCTCGATACGGGTGTAGAGGGAAAGATCCTTGTCCCGGCCTTTTTCGTGGGCAAGCTGCTCCACATAGCCCTTGAACACCACCTCGCGCGGGTCGCTCAGGGAGTAGACGGCGTGACCCATGCCGTAGATCAGACCCTTGCGGTCAAAGGCCTCGCCGTGGAGCAGCTTTTTCAGGTAGGCTTCCAGCTCCTCGTCGTCCTCGAGGTTGTGGAGGTTGTCCCGGATGTTCTGCATCATGTGCATGACCATCAGGTTTGCACCGCCGTGGCGCGGGCCCTTGAGGGAGCACAGCGCCGCCGCCATGGCCGAGTAGGTGTCGGTGCCGGAGGAGGTGACCACGCGGGTGGTAAAGGTGGAGTTGTTGCCGCCGCCGTGCTCGGCGTGCAGCAGCAGCGCCACGTCCAACACGCGGGCTTCCAGCGGGGTGTACTGCATATCCGGGCGCAGCATCCGCAAAAAATTCTCTGCGGTGGAAAGGCTGGGGTCCGGGCGGTGGATATACATACTGGCGTCTTTTTCGTAGTGGTTATAGGCGTGGTAGCTGTACACCGCCAGCATGGGGAAGATGCCCGCCAGCTGGATGCTCTGGCGCAGCACATTGGCGGTGTCCAAGTCTGCCACCTTTGGGTCGTAGGAGGCCAGCGTCAGCACGCTGCGCGCCATGCTGTTCATGATATCGTGGCTGGGTGCCTTCATAATGACATCGCGGGTAAAGTTGGTGGGCATGGTGCGGCACTCGCCCAGCACCGCACAGAACTGTTCCAACTGCTCCGGGGTGGGCAGCTGACCAAACAGCAGCAGATAGCCCGCCTCCTCAAAGGCAAAGCGGCTGCCGCGGCTGCCGTTGATGAGGTCTTTTACATCATAGCCACGGTACAGCAGCTGACCGTCTGCCGGGTGCTTGACCCCGTCCACATACTGGAACGCCCGGATGTCCGAGATGTTGGTCAGACCTGCCAGCACGCCCTTGCCGGTCTCGTCGCGCAAACCGGCCTTGACCCCGAACTCCCGATAAAGGTCCTTGGGGATGCGGTCATGCTCTGCGCAAAGGGGCTGCTGCTGGTCGAAGTAGCTTAATATATTCTGCAAATGATCCATGTGTCTGGCTGCTCCTTTCCTGTTCGTCCATATCAGTTTCTCATTTTTTAATAGTTTTTATATTACAGAACGGATATTTCGCTGTCAACCAACATTTTGTAAAAAAATATGAAACAATTCAGCCATAGGGGTCGTACAGATCGTACTCCTCCGTCTCCTGATGCTTCTCTTCCAGCACCCGGATGGCCTGCTCCAAGGCGCTCTGGGAGCAGCCGCTCTCGCTTACCAGCGCATGGACGGCGGCGGCAAGGTCGCCGTCAAACAGGGTATCCAGCCGCTGCCGCATACAGTACACACCGTACGCCCGCCGGGTGACCAGCGGCACATACACGTTGCAGTTGCCCTGCTTTGCCGACCTGACCCAGCCTTTTTCCTCCAACCGGTAGAGAAAATTCAGCACCGTGGCTGCTGCCCAGCCGGTGGCCTTGAGTTTCTGGCTGATGTCCCGCCGCGCCGCCACGCCCGGGCACGCCCACACCGCAAGCATCACCTGTTCTTCCGCCGCCGAAAGCGGCCGCAGGGTATCCGGTAAACCGTACATCTGTTGTACCTCCGTAAATGTTTTTTAGCGGAAACGCCCTCTCAGGCGCTACCGAAATACCCCCTCAGTCTGCTCACTGCGTTCGCAGCCAGCTCCCCCAAGGGGACGCCTTTGGGCTATGCCGGAAACTTTCTCGCTACCGCTAAAGCCGTCCCCTTGGGGAAGGTGGCTTGACGCGAAGCGGCAAGACGGAAGGGGTACCCGCCAGAGGCTCCCTCTCCGAGGGAGCTGGCAAACCCACAGGGTTTGACCGAGGAAGTTTCCTTTTACATTTGTCTTAGTATCTCCAGTATACCGCATTTCTGCCAAAGGTGCAAGGGCGGAAAATCCGCATGGAATCAAGGCACAGTGCGCTTCTTTTACAATTGTCTTATATTTTGTCCCTACACGGCGCACATTTGTATGCTTTGTGCCATCAGGCGGGGTACAGGGGCCATATCTTTGTGCAAAGATGCTCTTGTTTTCGGCAGGGAAAAACCGGTATACTACGGCTACGGAAAGCAACAGACGCACCGCAAAAACGGCGGTGCTGCGTGACAGGCGTATCACAGGAAAAGGAGAGGTTCATTATGGCACGAGTATATAACTTCAGCGCAGGCCCCAGCATGCTGCCCGAAAAGGTGCTGCGGCAGGCACAGGCCGAGCTACTGGAATACGGCGACAGCGGTCAGAGCGTCATGGAGATGAGCCACCGCAGCAAGTGGTTCGACGCCATCATCAAGGACACCGAAGCTTCCCTGCGCCGGGTGATGAACATTCCCGATAACTACAAGGTGGGCTTTTTTCAGGGCGGTGCTACCCAGCAGTTCGCCATGGTGCCGCTGAACTTTATGACCACCGGCAAGGCAGACTACATCGTGTCCGGCAACTTCTCGGGTCTGGCTGCCAAGGAGGCCGCCAAGTTCGGCGAGGCCAAGATCGTAGCATCCAGTAAGGATAAAAGCTTCACTTATATCCCGAATGTAAACGCTATCGACTATGACAAGGACGCCAGCTACATCCACATTTGCCAGAACAACACCATCTTCGGCACCCAGTATGTGGAGCTGCCGCAGGTGGAGGGCGTGCCGCTGGTGGCAGATATGAGCTCCATGATCCTTTCCAAGCCCGTGGACGTCAGCAAGTACGGCTGCATCTACTTTGGCGTGCAGAAGAACGTAGCCCCCGCCGGTATGGCCATTGCCATCATCCGGGACGACCTGCTGGGTCACGCCGCAGACAACGTGCCCACCATGATGAACTACACCACCCTGCTGGCAAAGGACAGCATGTACAACACTCCGCCGTGCTGGTGCATCTACATGACCGGTCTGGTGCTCAAGTATCTGGAAAACGACATCGGCGGTCTGTCCAATATGCAGAAGATCAACGAAGCCAAGGCCAAGGTGCTGTACGACTATCTGGACGGGCAGGAGTTCTTCACGAACCCTGTGGAGCACCGCTACCGCAGCACCATGAACGTCACCTTCACCAGCCCCAACCCGGACATGGACAAAAAGTTCTGCGCCGAAGCCGCCGAGGCGGGCTTTGTGAACCTGAAGGGTCACCGTCTGGTAGGCGGTATGCGTGCTTCCATCTATAACGCCATGCCTGCCGAGGGTGTGGACAAGCTGGTGGACTTCATGGAGAAGTTCCGCAAAGAGAATGCATAACCCCTCTCAGCCTTACTTCGTTCGGCAGCTCCCCCGAGGGGGGAGCTTTTTATCAGAAGAACAACATGATAGAGCCCGCTTTATAAGCTCGCCCTTCGGGAGAGCTGGCACGGCGCAAGCCGTGACTGAGAGGGTTCCTGTATAATAGAAGGGAAATCTGGACTATGTACACCATCAAAACTTTGAACGCCATCAGCCCGGTGGGTCTGGCAAAGCTGAACAACAAGCAGTTTGACGTGGCTGTGGACACCGATGCCCCGGACGGCATCCTCGTTCGCAGCGCCGACATGCTGAATACCGCCTTCAACGACAATCTTCTGGCCATCGCCCGCGCCGGTGCCGGCGTGAACAACATCCCGTTGGACCGCTGCAGTGAGCAGGGCATCGTGGTGTTCAACACCCCCGGTGCCAACGCCAACGCTGTGGCCGAGCTGGTGATCGGCATGCTGATCGCCGGCAGCCGCAATGTGGCTGTTGCCGCCCAGTGGTGTCAGGGCCTTGCCGGCGACCCCGCCATGGCAAAGAGCGTGGAGAAGGGCAAAAAGCAGTTCGTGGGCAACGAGATCAAGGGCAAGACGCTGGGTGTCATCGGTCTGGGTGCCATCGGCTCCCGCGTGGCCAACTGCGCCATTGAGCTGGGCATGGAGGTCTACGGCTACGACCCCTACATCTCCATTGATGCCGCATGGAACCTGAGCAGTCAGGTACACCATTGCGTGAACCTGAACGACATGCTGCCCCTGTGCGACTACATCACCATCCATGTGCCCTACCTGCCCACCACCAAGGACACCATCAACACCCAGACCCTTGCCCTGTGCAAGGATGGTGTCAAGATTTTGAACTACGCCCGCGGCGAGCTGGTGAACACCGCTGCCCTGCTGGAAGCCATGGACAGCGGCAAGGTGTCCAGCTACATGACCGACTTCCCTTCCGAGGCCATTCTGGGCCGTCCCGGCATCGTGTGTACTCCGCACCTTGGCGCTTCCACCCCGGAAGCCGAGGACAACTGCGCCATCATGGCGGCGCAGGAGCTGAGCGATTACCTGCGCAACGGCAACATTACCCACTCGGTCAACCTGCCGGAGGTGCATCAGCCCCGTGCCGGCGGCAAGCGCATCTGCATCATCCACAAGAACGAGCCGGGCATGATCAGCCAGATCACCGCCCTGACCACCGAGGCGGGCCTGAACATCGAAAACATGGTGAACAAGAGTAAAAAGAACATGGCCTACACCATGCTGGATGCCACCGGTGCCGTGGATGCCCGCCTGAGCGAGAAGCTGAGCAGCATCCCCGCCGTCATCCGGGTGCGCATCCTGTAACAGCAAAAATACACGAGACATAAAAAAGGTGAAGTGGCCAGCGGTCACTTCACTTTTTTATAAAAGATCCACACCCGGCAAAGCTGACCGGGGCAGTCATCGCATGAGCTGCTTTCATTCATGATATGAGCCAGATGAAAAAACAGACTGGTCATATCCCTTGACTTCAGTCCCCCGGGGGAGTATACTCCGTGGCAGTGAAATATTCGGCTATGACGAGAAAGAGTACCCGGAAAGAATGCTGCAGAGAGCTGCCGGATGGTGCAAGGCAGTGCAGGGCGTCCGTGGGAAGATCCTCTCCGAGCTTTCCGGCTGAATGGGCGGTGTATGCGCCCCAGTAAGCGGGAACGGCAGGCCCCCGTTATCACGGGCCGCGCATTGTTGGATGCGCACTGAGGGGCCGGGCTTTGCACCGGCAATAAGAGTGGTACCGCAGAGGAGTTTATACGCCTTTGTCTCTTACGAACCGTAAGGGACAAAGGCGTTTTTGTTTGCGGGAAAGCCATTTTCCGGATGTTTCATTGCCTTTGCATCCGCAAAAATAAGCGTTCAGAAAAGGAGTATTATCATGAAAACATTGGAAAAAGTAAGCGACTTTGTGGGCAAGTACATGGCCGCCATCGTCATTGTGGTGGCGGCACTGGCGCTGCTGTTCCCCGGCACCTTCAGCGTGGTAAAGACCGCATGGGTCAACACCTTGCTGGGCATCGTCATGTTCGGCATGGGTCTTACCCTGAAGCCGGAGGACTTCAAGGTGGTGTTCAGCCGCCCGAAAGACGTGATCATTGGCTGCATTGCACAGTTCACCCTGATGCCCTTCCTTGCATGGGCGCTGACGCAGCTGTTCCACCTGCCCACCGAGCTGGCTATCGGCGTCATCCTTGTGGGTACCTGCCCCGGCGGCACCTCCTCTAACGTGATGACCTATCTGTCCAAGGGCGACGTTGCACTGTCCGTCGGTATGACTGCCGTTTCCACCGTGCTGGCACCCTTCCTCACCCCGCTGCTCACCCTGCTGTATGCCGGTCAGCGCGTGGATGTGAACCCTGTAAATATGTTCTTGTCCATCGTCAAAGTAGTACTGGTACCCATCGCACTTGGCTTTGTGGTCAACCACTTCTTCCATGCCTTCACCCAGAACGCCGTCCGCGTGCTGCCGCTGGTCTCCACCACCGCCATCGTGCTCATCATCTGCGCCGTTGTTTCTGCAAACTCCGCCAAGATCATGACCAGCGGCCTGCTGATCCTTGCCGTGGTCATCCTGCACAACCTGCTGGGCTACCTCACCGGCTTTGGCGTGGGCAAGCTGCTGAAGCTGGATTCCACCAAGTGCCGTGCAATTTCCATCGAGGTCGGGATGCAGAACTCCGGTCTGGCCACCTCTCTGGCCGCTGCCCACTTTGCACAGTATCCGCTGGCAACTATCCCCGGCGCTGTGTTCTCGGTGTGGCATAACATTTCCGGTGCTGTCCTTGCCAATTTCTTTGCCCGCACCGCAGAGAAGAAGGACTGATCTTATACAATCAATAAGGGGCTGCTGCACAAGGTTTCTTCCCTGTGCAGCAGCCATTTCTTTGTTTATTGGACGTGATCTGCGCGGTTTTCCTGTCTTTGCCTGTTTCCCGGGCTGTTGCGCAAATGCAAGCAGCTCGGGATCAAAAAGGCATCCGAACCCCAGACCCCCTGCGTGTGATGCATGATGACTTTTCGATTTTTAGAGCGATGATTCGTTAAATGGGCTCGATTTGCTACAGATCTGCTACAAACGGCAGTTTTTACCCGGCACTAAATCTGCTGTTCTGGTTTTCTCGATTTTTGTTTTTTAGATTGTTTCTTTTGTTGGTGCAGTTCTTTCAAGTCTTCAATTGCCAGCTCTGGAGCCATGGTGTGGAACATCAGATAGTTTGTGTTCATGGTCTTAGCCGGAGCCTGCGCATAAATCTCTCTGCTGGGTTCGTTGGTCAGAATGTGCCAATAACGGTAAAGGTAGCCTGTCCAATACATTACTTCTCTATCATACCGGGCATTGCTCTTTTGCGTCTGAGGGCACTCGTCTGCAAATTCCTCCAGAAGATATTCTTCTCCCGCCCACTGCATCCGGTTGTACTCTGAATCAAGATCACGGGCAACCTTAGAGCGCATGAACCGCTTCATGAAATCCTCGCTGTCATAGCCTGCTTGCAAAGAAAGCTCAAACAAGCGGCCCTGAATATCGCATAGTTTCAATTGAATCAGATCCATAACGATTCACCTTCTCTGCTTTGCACCATCAAGGATTTCATCAAAAAAGCGGCCTTCTCTACGATACTCCTTGCAGATTTGGTTTGCAAATGCAATGCCATTACTACGGTTCTGCTCGCTGGCCTTCTTCAGTGCCTGCCGTTCCATCCAAAGCAATTGGATTTCACGCTCGATCTTGACCGCATCACAGGCTTTCTGCGTAATAGCAACATACTGACGTCCAAGTTTCAGCGCAGACAGACTTTTCACCAATGCCGTATCAGTAATCGTTCCTTCAAAAAAGCTATCCAGAACATAGAACATTCTATCATTTGCAATGCTGCCAATCACCATGTCGTAGCCTTTATCCAGCTCCTGATACTTCTGGAAGAACTTCGTTCCTCGTGCGGCTTCCATTCTACCACGATGATATGCTACCAGCATAGCCCATTCAATATCAGCCGGAACGTCCAAAGTTTTTAAGCTATGAGGATCAACCGATAAAATATAAAAAACAGATTGCTCATAGTCACAGATCAGCGTAAGCGGCTGGAGCGGATCCGTTCCCATATAAAATCCAGCTCCGAAGTCACAGCGGTTACGGCTGGCTGGTTTGATTTTCCCCTGAATGCCTGATTTGGAGCCATGGTATAAAACCATTTTATCCGGATGCATAGCAGAGATTTCTGTAGCATCTCCGATAATAGCATCGTGTATAATTTCAGCCAACGTGATATGATTTTCTTCGCAAATCGCAAGCATTTTCTCCTGTGCAAGACGATTCGGCGTAGATTTTTCATTTTCCCAGCGGTTTACGGTTGCAAAGGACACTCCGATTTCATCCGCCAATTTCGACTGGCTCCATTGTAAAGCTGAACGAATCTCAAAGACTGTGTTCATCGGACACCTCCCGCAAGTATAACATTTGTCATCAATTTTATTGTAGCAAACGTTATATCATACGTCAAGTATCGCCTGCTCGCATTCTTTAATACAATCGGAAAAGTATAGTGATAATTCAAAGAATAAAGCGGTCCTATATTTTATAGATAGTAATATCCATCGCCTACCTTACTGTCTTTGTCATAATATCACAACAGCTATTCTTGTTCCTTTGATTGTTTTCCTATTCTATATTCTCCCTTTGGTACTCCAGACTTTTTCTTAGTTCCATATTTTTCAGACTCTGGTCCATAATCAATGATGAACAACAATTGCTTACATGTTCTAACCGTACTAATCAAATAAAACCCGATGATACCCATATAAGGATAGAACCCGATTGCTAAAACAGCTTGTTCTTCTCCTGTGTTTGTCCCGATAATGATACTCACTATAATTAAAACAAGCCCTGCAACCAAATTTTCTTTGTATCGATATTGCAATTCTTTTTTTGCATCTGTCGAATTTATCTTTTTCATCAGCGGTGTATTGCTCAGGCTAACTAAAATTGATACTGATGCGAGAATAAATCCAGAGCATGCAGTTGCGCTTGTTATAATGGCATTTAGTAGGAATTCAAGCCTATCAATTTTTATATTCTGCCAGCGATATAGTATTCCGAAAGTTACTGAAACAGCACCTGCCATTAGAAAGCGCCTGATTATCCCCCAGAGAAGTGGATGGCCTTGCAATTTTTCACCCATTCACCTCATCTCCTTACCTATATAACGTTATTTTTCATCTTTTATAATTTCACTTTTCAGATTAAAGTACAATCTTTCATGCGTAATGGGATTAGACATTGAATAGTTGAATGGTAAAACATATTTTGCAACATTACTTAGCAAATCAATCGTTTCTACTTCGCAGTCTTCTTTATCCTCAATCACGACATCTAATTTTCTAGTACCGGAATACCCTAGAGCTTCCTTTATAAACGAAACTGCCTCTTGAGCATCTAATGTATTGTTCTTTCCTCTGGAAACCCTTAATTCCACCCGACAAAATTGGCTTCTAGCCTTTCTTGTAGCATTCAAAAAATCTTTCATTAGAGATTCCTTCGGCAGTTCGTCAAACGGATTTATTTCTGCTGACATTATAACTTTTCTATAATTTGCTTCCTCTGTCAAGCGCAACAAACCTGCTTTTGCTTCTTTTACGGCTAATATAACTACGGTATCTTTGGGCGAAAGTTCCGTTAGATATGCTTCCATATTGCGAATACTTATTCCAAATCGGTTTCTTTGCATGTATAACGTATGCGTTGCTGGAGCATATGCCAGTGTAGTCGATTCTGCCGTAACTTCATCATTTCCCAATTTAATCAGCTCATATGTTCCATCATCATGTAAAATTCCCGGTAATATTTTTTCCCGAATACGAAGCACACGTAGTTCCCAGAGATTATCTTCATCATGATATTTACAAACATGAAAAATATAGCTATCTCCGTCGATAATCTTCTTTGTATCCATCGGTTCTGCTCTTGCAATTTGCTTTAACATATCTTCCAAATCATAGGTTTGGATTTCCGACTGTGTACTATAACTAGTATACGTCGGCTCCAGATGATCAAAACGAACGGACTTCTTTTTAAATTCAGGCATCTTGCATTTTCCTCCTGCACCCATTTTTTCAGAAAGATGCCCCCTACCACTTTTGGAAGGACTTTTCAGATCATGGTTGTAGCCCACCATTATTTTGTGTTTGTATGCTACCACAACCGATGTCCAATAAGTTGTATCTATAGGTCATCTTCCCAATTTTTAAGCATCTTTCACCTATTACACAAATCCCCCTAAACCTCTTCTGCGCAAAATTCCTTTGTACATTTTTTTCCTTATTTGCTCTGTGCGCTTTAATTAGGAGGCATCTACTCTCCTTTACATTGTACCGTCTTTTTTGCTGCAACGCAAGATATGTTTATATTATCACCTATAATCTCCGCCTTTTATGCTTTTTGTTCTATGGTTATCAAAAACCACTTGACTTTTTATAAAAACATGCTATACTGATGTCACAAAGAACACAGTGGTTTTTGAAAACCAAATTTCTTGTACGGAGGTCTGTATGTCGCTCATTGTAAAAAACTTTTTTGAAAACGTGAACATCGGGGGAAATGCAACGAAAATCAGCGAGGAGATTTCGCAGCGTCTCCTCCAGTCTGGCCTCCAACCCGGCAGCAATGTGCCGCTGGCTGCTTACCTTCTTTATAAGGTTGCTCAGAACAACTCCAACTCTGATGTTACGATTCAGGATATTTTTGAGGGTCGGTTGGACATCAGCGAGGGCACTCGTTACTTTGCAAAAGAGCAGCTTCCGGAAGAAGCATGGGCACAGATTCTTCCCATGGTGAATAACTACACCGCCGAAGAATTTGCACTGGCTGCACTTCTGCCCGAACACGAAGACGAGATGAAGCTCGCAATGGCAACGCCCCATACCATTTTGACGTTGGTTCATCATCTTTTGGATGTGCAGCCTGATGAGTATGTCGGAGATCTTTGCTGCGGCAGCGGCTCCGGTTTTGTTTCATTTGCGATGAACCAGCCGGAGGCGCATTACTTTGGCTATGAGATTAACGAGGAGCGTGGCGGAATCGCACGGATTCGTGCAGAGCTTCTCGGCTCAAATGTTCAGGTACGGCTTGGCGATGTATTTCGGCTCGCAGACGATAAGAACATACCCAGATTCGACAAAATGTTTTCCAACTATCCCTTTGGCATGAGACTGCGTTATCTGGGCGAAGGTTCCAATTATATGGAACGTCTTGCAGAACAGTATCCGGGGCTGTCGAAGGCAACCTCTTCGGACTGGATTTTCAATGCGCTGCTCTGCGACCTTCTTGCAGAGAGCGGCAAAGCGATTGGCATTATGACTAATGGCAGCACATGGAACAGCATTGATATCCCGATGCGCAGATATTTTGTGGAACGCAAGATGATCGAGTGTGTCATCTCTCTGCCGGTCAAGATGTTCCCGTATACCAATATCGGAACGACGCTCATTGTTTTCAGCCACGGTAACGACACCATTCGCATGATTGATGCCACCGAAATTTATCACAAAGGACGGCGGCAGAATATGTTCCTTCAGGATGACATTGCTACCATTCTTACCGCCCTGCACACGGATTCGGAATACAGCAAGGATGTTACCTTGGACGAGCTTCGCGCCAATGAGTACAACCTCAGTCTGGAACGCTATATCCAAAAGGTACCGACCTTTCAGAATGGTGTGTCGTTCGAGAGCATTATCAAGAGCATCACGCGCGGTGCGCCCTGCACGGCCAGCCAGTTGGACAAGATGGTGTCTAACGAAGTGACGAATATGCAGTACCTGATGTTGGCAAACATCCAGAACGGCATCATTGATAACAAGCTGCTGTATCTTTCCAGCATCGAACCGAAGTACGAAAAATACTGCCTGAAGAACAATGACCTGATCCTGTCCAAGAATGGCTATCCTTATAAAGTAGCCGTTGCGTCTGTGAAGGATGGGCAGCATATTCTGGCAAACGGTAACCTGTATATCATCGAATTGGATGAAAGCAGGGCAAACCCTTATTATATCAAAGCTTTCTTCGACAGCGAGCAGGGCATTGCAGCCCTGAAAAGCATCACGGTGGGGGCAACCATTCCCAATATTGGAGTGGACAAGCTGAAGAACGTAATGATTCCGCTGCCTTCCATGGAGGAGCAGTCGCGGGTTGCGCAGAAGTATCAGGCAATGCTGGACGAAATTGCCATGCTCAAGCTGCGGCTGGAACGAGCCGTCAACAAGCTCCACCATGTGTTCGATGAGGAGAGTGAAGAAACCAATGCTTGATGTCGAAGAACTGCTCGAACTGGAGGATAACATCCGAAAGGAATTGGACGATCATCTACCTGCTGCGCTGTCCATGCTGAACCGCACCGGCGAATTGGAAACTTTCCTTAAAATGCTTGGCATGGAAGACCTGCTTCAAAGTAAGCCGCTTTATCAGGTCTATAAAACCGGAAAAATCATTGTGATCGGGCGGTCGGACGTGAAAGCGGAAGTGCTGCTTTCCATTGCCAAGAGTCTGGGACTTTCCAAAGACCGTTTTGAGCTGCACCTTGATTATGAGGACGGCAAGACCTTCGATTTTGAAAAGGCTCATTGGAAACCCCAGTATGCTTTGATCATGGTCGGCCCGATGCCCCACAGTGGCGCCAGCAAGGGTGATTCCGGCAGCGTCATCGCAAAAATTGAAAGCACAGAGGGGTATCCTCCGGTAGTGCGACTGGGCGCGAACGGCTTGAAAATCACAAAGACGGATTTCCGGAACAAGCTGAAAGAAATGATTGATACAAAGAAAATTGCTTAAAGTCCAACTTTTGGGATGCAAAGTGTGCTATTCTATAATTAAAAGGTAAAAAACAGAGAATCTGGAGGAACAAACCTATGTCCATGCAGGAACTGCAAAAGCAGACGGATGCCAATATCAGCGCAAAAGCCGACCTGATCTGGCAGATTGCCACCCATCTGGTTGGCCTGTTCAAGCCCCATGAGTACGGCAAGGTGATTCTGCCCATGACCGTTCTGAAACGTTTTGATGATGCCCTCCGCAAAACCAAGCCTGCCGTTGTGGAAATGGCAAAAAAATTGGATGCCCAGCACATTGAGGGTGCTGCCCGTGATGGTATCCTCTGCCGTATTTCCGGTTTCGACTTCTACAACACCAGCAATTTTGATTTTGCCAAGCTGGTTGCTGAGCCGGACGATGTGGAAAGCAACTTTGAAGCCTATCTTCAGGGCTTTTCCTCCAACGTCAAGGACATTATCGAGAACTTCGACTTTGCCAACACCGTCAAGCTGATGGTCAAGGGCGGTGTTTTGTTTGTCACCCTGCAGGAGTTCAACTCCAGCAAAGGCGATATGTCGCTGGATAAGATCACCTCCACCGACATGGGCTACATTTTTGAGGAACTGATTCGGAAATTCTCCGAATCCTATGACGAGCAGGCTGGTGCCCATTTCACAAGCCGGGACATTATTTACCTGATGACAGAGCTGCTGATCGCACCGGAGAAAGAGCAGATCGCCGCCGAGGGCTGCACCAAAACTGCCTACGATATGGCCATGGGCACTTCGCAGATGCTGGGCTGCCTGACCGAGCGCTTGCAGGATGTTAGCAAGGATGCCACCCTGACCTGCTTTGGGCAGGAGTTCAACCCCGAAACTTATGCAATCGCCAAGGCGGATATGCTGATCAAGGGCGGCAACGCATCCGGCATGAAATACGGTGATACCCTGAGCGATGATGCGTTCGGCGGCTATGAATTTGACTACGTGATCTCCAACCCTCCCTTCGGCATTGACTGGAAGCGTGAAAAATCGCAGGTGGAAGCCGAGGCAAAGCGTGGTTATGATGGCCGTTTCGGTCCCGGCCTGCCTGCGATCTCGGATGGACAGATGCTGTTTATGCTCAACGGCGTAAAGAAGCTGAAGGAAGGCTCCGGGCGTATGGCGATCATTCAGAACGGTTCTTCCCTGTTCACGGGCGATGCTGGTAGCGGTGCCTCCGAGATTCGCCGCTACCTTATCCACGAAGATTTGGTGGAAGCCATTGTGCAGTTGCCCACTGACTTGTTCTACAATACTGGCATCTCCACTTACATCTGGGTTCTGACCAAGGGCAAGCTCATGAGCCGCAGCGGACGGGTGCAGCTCATTGATGCCAGCAAGTGCTTTGTGAAGCGCCGCAAAAACATTGGCTCCAAGCGTGTAGATCTGGATGACGCCTGCATCGACCTGATCCTCAAAGCCTACGAGGGCTTTGACCAGAATGAGGTCTACACCGCCGACGATCTTGTTGTGGAGTCCAAGGTTTTTAAGAACGATTTCTTCGGCTTTACCAAGGTGACGGTGGAGACGGCACAGACCGATGCCAACGGCAAGCTCCTGCTGAAGAAGGGCAAAAAGCTGCCGGTCAAGGGTGCCACCGACAGCGAGATCATCCCCTTGTCCGATGACATTGACGCTTACATGGCAAAAAATGTTCTGCCCTACAATCCGCTGGCCTACATTGACCCGGCAAAGGATAAGATCGGCTACGAGATCCCGTTTACCCGGCTGTTCTATAAGTTTGAAGCCCCGGAACCGTCTGCATCCATCTTCGAGGACATCAAGGCGTTGGAGGCAAAGGAAACTGTGCTGATGAAGGAGCTGTTTGGAAATGCGTAAAATGAAAGATAGTGGTGTTGCGTGGATTGGAGAAATCCCTGACGATTGGCGATTGATTCGCTTTAAGGATAAATACCGAAGTGTAAAAGAGATTGCAAAAGGACAGTCTGTAAATTATGAGAGGCTGGCTTTAACCCTAGGCGGAGTTGTAAAAAGACCGAAGGACGACTCCGAAGGGCTTCAGCCAAAAGAATTTGACGGATACCAAATTTTGAGAGAAAACGATTTTATTTTCAAAATGATTGACCTTCAAAATGTTAGCACAAGTAGAGTGGGGTTATCGCCTTATACAGGTCTTGTTTCGCCTGCATATATCCGATTCTCTCCTAAGAAGGACGGACGAGAAAGCAAATTTATCTATTACTATTTAATGAGCTTGTATTACAATCAGGTCTTTAATAATTTGGGCGGAAATGGTGTTCGGAGTGCGCTTTCTGCGAAGGACATGGGCGAATTTATGATTCCATATCCGCCAGAAGAGACTGAACAAAAAAGTATTTGTGTAGCTTTGGATAAAAAGTCAGAACAAATTGATGCCCTTATCGCCAATGTGCAGGAGCAAATTGAAAAGCTGAAAGCCTACAAACAGAGCTTGATCACCGAGGTTGTCACAAAGGGGCTTGATCCCAATGTACCTATGATGGATAGTGGCGTGGAGTGGATTGGGGAAATTCCTTCTTCTTGGAACACCATTCGAGTAAAGCAGCTTCTTCGTGAGCGAAAAGAACGTTCTGTTGACGGAAAAGAAGAGCCGTTGTCCATGAGTCAGAAAGTCGGTCTTGTTCCAACAAAAACACTGGATTCCATCCCGAATATGGCATCGTCTTTTGTTGGTGCAAAGTTAGCTTATGTGGACGACCTTGTATTTAATAAGCTAAAAGCACATCTTGGAGTTTTTTCGGTTTCCAAGTATGATGGATTGGTTAGCCCGGATTATGCAGTATATTATTCTACTGGCGTTGCCGATTTGAAATATCTTGAATACTTGTTCAAAACACCGCAGTGTATCTCAGAGTTTAGAAAACGTTCAACAGGAATCGCAGCAGGTTTGACAAGATTGTACACAGATGGATTGTTTGCGATTGAATGTCCGTTTCCGTCAAAAGACAAGCAACACGAAATTGTGGCACATCTTAACAAAAAATGTGCTCAGATCGATGAGCTTACTGCCATCAAACAGACCAAAATCGAAAAACTGGAGCAGTACAAGCGTTCCCTCATTTACGAGTACGTTACCGGAAAAAAGGAGGTTTCCTGATTGGAAACAAGCCTTACGGATATTAAAAAGCAGTACGAAAAGCTGAAAGCCATTATTGGCGATGAAGATAGTTTTGATCTTTCAGATGAAGATGCCCTCCGCTGTCAGGATGCGTTAAAACTGATGAAAGAGAGAAGTTATATCCTTGATGCCAGTTCGTTAAGTACGATTTCATATCTCAAAGCGGCAGAATGGGACGGCTTCGAAGACTGGTTGGACGAGATGATAAAAGAATCCAAGCGTTTGAGCCGCCGGGAGTGTACGATTGCCATTGTCAGTGCCGTGATTGGCGCAGCTATCGGCCTGATTCCTACGATTATTGGCGCATTGTGTTGATTTATCTGTCTATGCAGTGTTATGATAGACGAAAGAAAAGCATTCCGTAGCCCAGCCAACATCTGATGGAGGTGCCCCATGCAGGAACAGAGTCCGGACAAAGAAACCAAGCTTCCCGCAAAGATCAGACAGACAGATGAAATTGCTCCTGCCAAGGGCAAATGCCTGCATATCACGCCTGACAGCAAAGGAATTGAGTTCAACGCACTGCTGGAACAGGCTGTCCAATGTGTAAGCATGGGCGATATCCTGAGCAAGATCCATGCCGGGACACAATATGTGGTTCAGATACCGGCAGAATTTCAGTCGGCGTATGAGTCCGGCGAGATGTTCATCATGGAGAACATGAAAACCGGGAAGAAATGGCCCAGCCTGATGAAGATTGCCGAAGATGGAAAACAGCAGGTCGTAACACCGCTCCCGATTGCAGAACAGGCTGTCATTCAGGGCAACCCGATACAGGAATTTGCCGACTGGCAGTACCAGCTCGTGATGCAGCAGCAAATGTCCCGGCTAAGCGATATAGTGGAGAAAACATACCGTACAGTCAAGCAGATTGAAAATGGTCAGTTGGATGACCGGATTGGTCTGCTGGAAGCTGGCAGAAAAGGTCTGCTTTTGGCAATGACCATGCCGGAGGGCGATGCGCGGAACCGTCAGATCGATTCTAGCAGGCAAAATCTTCTTGTGGCACAGTCTCAGATTGGAAAGACCCTTGAACGCCGTGCCATAGAATTTGAGCCATTGCCCAAGAATCCTTTGATTCGCTTTGCCCGTGTGCTCCTCCACGATGAATACAATGCAGAAAAAGGCAGAGCTGTAGAAGAAATTCAAGAGTATTATGACCTGTATCTACAGGCAACCAATCTGCTTGCCACCTCTTACGCCCTGTGTGGAAATCTGGAAACGGCAGAGCAAACATACAGTATCAGTGAATCCGAACTGGAAGCTATCGACTTCAGCAAAGTGGAAACAATCAGCTACGAGTACAGCGAGCTGAAAGATATGTTCTATTCTGATCCGGTCGGGTATCTTGCTACAGAGCAAGAAAAGTGTCTAGACAAGGCGAAAAGCTACGATTATGTTGCCCTTGAAGTAAGCGGAGAAAAATTGTTGGAGGTTCTTGAAAATGGACGAGAAAAAACAGTTCCAGAAACAAAAACTGAACATTGATGGCCACAGAGGAATGGAGCAGGGTGCAAAAGTGCTGAAAGGCGTAGCTAGCGCAGCAGTCGCTATTGGAGTTCTTGTAATGAATAAACAGAACCTGAAAGCTCTTGGCGACACCCTCAAAGCGGCAAGACAGCTTCTGAAAAAATAAGGGGGACATCATGGACAAAAGTGAGAAACGGTTTGAGCGAGACATTGAAGCCTTCCTGATTTCTCCGCAGGGCGGGTATGTGCAGTTCAACGGGCAGGATGCGGACGGCAACTGGGTACATAGCCGTCAGCACGATGTAGAAAAGTGCATCTATATGGATGTGCTGTGCGAGTTTATCGCCAAGACTCAGCCGAAAGAATGGGCGAAATATACTCGGTACTACGGCGACAAGGCGGCAGAAAAGTTGTATCATCGGCTGGAGACCACCATCACCAACCAGGGGTTGCTCCATGTCCTGCGCAGCGGCATCGAGGATATGGGCTGCAAACTGCGGGTGTGCTACTTCAAGCCGGAATCCCGGCTGAACCCCGAAGCAATGGAACGCTACGAGGCCAATATTCTGGGCTGCACCCGGCAGTTCCGCTATTCCACGGGCAACACGAACACCATTGATATGGTGCTTTCGGTCAACGGTATCCCGGTGGTTGCACTGGAACTGAAAAATCAGCTCACCGGGCAGGACTGCGCCTGTGCAATCAACCAATACAAGAATGACCGCAGCTCCAAGGAATTTGCATTTCGTCCCAACCACCGTTTTCTCGTTTATTTTGCCGTTGACCTCTATGAAGTGTGGATGACGACCCAGCTTGCGGACGGCAGCACGCGGTTTATGCCCTTCAATCAGGGTTCCAACGGCGCAGGTCAGAGCGGTGGTGCAGGCAACCCGGCAAACCCGAACGGCTATGTCACCAGTTATCTGTGGGAAGAAGTTTTGCAGCGGGACAGCCTGCTGGATCTGATCCAGCGGTTCATTTCCAATGTAAAGGAAAAAGAAACCGAGGAAAAGAACGGCGTGGTGAAAACCATCACCAAGGAAAAGATGCTTTTCCCGCGGTATCATCAATACGATGTTGTGCGGAAAGTGCTGGCCGATGTAAAGCAGAACGGCCCCGGCAAAAATTATCTCATCCAGCATTCGGCGGGTTCGGGCAAGTCCAACTCCATTGCATGGATCGCCTATCGGCTGGCATCCGTCCATGATGACAACGACAACAGCATTTTTGATTCGGTTATCGTTGTCACCAACCGTGTGGTGCTAGACAGCCAGTTGCAGGATACCATCAACAGCTTTGAGCATCAGGCAGGACTGGTGGAAGCCATTGACGATAAGAAGAACTCTCACACCCTTGCCGAAGCAATCAACGACAAAAAGCGCATTATCATCTGCACCATCCAGAAGTTCCTCTTTGCCAAGAAGGACATGGAAATATTCCGGGGGCGCAAGTTCGCCATCATCATTGATGAAGCCCATCAGGGACAGAACGGCGAGAGTGCAAAATCGCTTCGCCGCAGCCTGATCGACATGGATGTTGCCACAAAGGAATACGCTGCCGAGGCTGGGATTGCGGAGGAGGATGTAGACCTGACCGACGACTATATCAATGAAATCATCGGACAGGGTCGGCACGAAAACCAGTCTTTCTTTGCCTTTACCGCTACCCCGAAAGGGCAGACCATCGAAAACTTCGGTACGGAGGTCGGCGTAAAGCCGGATGGCGAACCCATCAAGGCACCGTTCCATGTCTATTCCATGCGGCAGGCCATTGAGGAGCATTACATTCTGGATGTGCTTTCCAACTACACCACTATCAAGGAAGCATTCAAGCTAATTCGTGTGTCGGAGGACAACCCGGAGCTGATCGAAGGGCAGACTTCCCGTGCGCTGTTCAAGTATTACAAGAAGCACGGCTACACCATCGCCCAGAAAACCGAGATGATCATGGCAAACTTTCTGGAGAACTGCCGCTATCAGATTGATCGCAAGGGTAAAGCCATGATCGTTGCAGACAGCCGTGCCAACGCCGTACGCTACTATCTCGCTGTCAAGCGTTATATCGAGGCGCACCCGGACGAATGCACCGGTTGTGATGCCATGATTGCCTTCTCTGGTGAGGTTACGCTGGAAGATTACCCCAGCGATAAGCCGTTTACTGAGGCAACTATGAACCTTGACGAAAAGGGGCGGTACATCACTACAGACAAAATGTTCCGTCAGGCGTTCCACAGCAACCAGTATAATATTCTGGTGGTTGCCAACAAGTATCAGACCGGCTTTGACGAACCGCTGCTGCATACCATGTATGTGGACAAGAAGCTGCGGGATGTGACCGCCGTGCAGACCCTCTCCCGGCTGAACCGTACCTGTCCGGGCAAGAGCAGCACCTTTGTCCTCGACTTTGAAAACACCGAGGAAGATATTCGGGATGCTTTCCTGCCCTACTACGAAACTACCATTCTGGAGGGAAGCACCGATCTGAACAAGGTCTATGACCTGCGCAATAAGATCCGCGATTATATGCTCTACAACATGGACGATGTGGAGACCTTCAACGCATTCATGGCTGCACAAGCAGGCAAAAAGCAGGATGCCGCTGCCCTCGGACGGCTGACCGGGATGTTCCGCCCGGTGATCACACGGTATCAGCAGTTGACCGAAGAGGAACGCTATGTAGCACGGGATTATGTGCGCAAATTTAATGGAGCCTACTCCTACATCACGCAGCTGGTGCGGCTCCATGATAAAGACCTGTTCAATGAGTATCAGTACACGCTGCACCTTGCCCGCCTTCTGCCGCCTGCCGGAGAAAATGAGATCGTGGATGTGGAGGACAAGATCAAGCTGGAATATGCATCCCTGACCGAAACGTTCAAGGGTGCAATCGTTCTGGATGAAAAGCCGACGATCCTCACGCCCACCAGCGGCATGACCCCAAAGGTGCCGAACAAGAAGAAGGACACCCTGCAAAGCATCATCGACAAAGTGAACGAGCGGTTCAACGGCAACTTTACGGACTCTGACCGTGTGATCATCGAGGGCATCTACCAGATGTTTATGAAGGATGCCGACGTGAAGAAGTTTAAGAAGTATGCCAAGGACAACAGCACGGAGATGTTTGCGCAGTCGCTGTTCCCGGACAAGTTCAAGGATATCGTGACCCAGTGTTTCCTTGATAACAACGATTCCTTCTCCAAGCTGTTCAATGACCCTGACTTCTACCAGAAAGTGCAGGATGCCATGGCGGCGGAACTGTATAAGGCTCTGCGGAAGGATTGAGGCTTCCATGTACCCCTTGTGAAGTTCTCCTGCGCCGCTATGATGCAACCATAAGCTTTCCCTTCCGGTTACACAGCCATAATAAAATGCCCAAAAGAAAACTGAGATAGACTTCCCATAAAAGGATGTCTATCTCAGTTTTGTTATATAGGGGATATCTTCTATCCTGTATTCTTTTACCGGAACAGTTCTTTTTCTGCTCCAAAAGCACTGTCAGCACCCGTTCTTTCAACAAATAGCGGAACTGTGGTGGATAATACGGAAGATAAAATCAGACGATTTCCAGCCATTTATGATCCTCCGCCATTCTGCCCTGCGTTTTCTCAACCAGTTGCACCGGGTCATACTCTGACACGCCAACTTCCTTCAGATAATAGTCCAGCCCGCAGCGGGTCTTTGGAATGCAGCGGTCTGCCAGAAAATTCAAAAAATCTTCCCATGTAGGTGTTTTATTCACACCAAATGCCGTATCCAGAACCGATGCCACTCTGTTTTCCACACAAACCTGCTTCGCAGTGAAGTCTGCAAGTGCCACCGTGCAAAGTGTATTTTTATCGTAATAACGATATTCTTTCAGTTGATGTCCCTGCTGCTGCGCCTTGCTGCGGAATTGTTTCAGGTCCGTTGCCGCAGCAGCTTGTATCATGATTTTTTCTCCATCAAAAGAAAGTTCCAGCCGGTCATCTTTGGATACTCCGAGAGCACTAAGCCAGCCTGCCGGAAGATTGACAGAATACTTCTCAGCATTTTTACTGGCAGTCCATCCTGCCTTCCGGGTCATAATTTTCACGATACGCTGTTCCATTTTCTCACTTCATTCCTTTTTAAATATATCATATTGGCCGCCAATATAAGTTATTGATTCAATTTTTCTTCGTATTCTGATGGATGCATCGCTCTTTTTATTTTCTGAATAACTCACACAGATATTATAATCGTGAATTCCAAAGTCTCTGAGTCGAAAGACTCAGAGGCTTTTTTATGTCTGGAGGTGAGCATTTTGTTATTCCGCACCATCACTATCATT
>CAJMQZ010000004.1 GCA_905215595.1 uncultured bacterium | reverse complement strand
TTATACAGTACCTCTTCCAGATGCGAGGTGCTTTCCTGATAGATGGTCTGCGACACAAACGAGATGTACCGGACGCTGAAACCGGCTGCCAGAAAGACCAAAAGAAGGATGGCAGCGGCGGCAAGCAGCCACTTGTGCCGGGAATAGCAGCTGCGTTTGGATTCGTGCTTTTCGTCTGCCATCCCGCTCACCTCAGTGTCATGTAGTTTTCAGGCTCTGCAAGCACTGCCTTGCCGCCGGAAACGTAATCTGTCCATGTGGATTTTACCCACGCATCTTCGCCCGCAGACGTGCCGCTATCGCTCGCGAGCAGCGCTTCCATCTGCTTTTCCGTTGCAAGGCAGGTCACGGTAACGGTGTCGCCATCCCCCAGCGGCTGACCGTTCCGGGTGATGCCGGTCAGGGTATAGCTGCCGTTTGCCTCTTTTACCTCCACGGCAATGCCGCTGACCACCGGCAGAGAGCCGCGGTTGAAGGGCACAAACCCGCCCTCGCAGCCTTCCACAAAGGCGCGGACGGTCTCTTTCAGCTCCGCACCGGTCATGGTGCGCTGGCGGGACATCAGACCGTTCGGCATGATCATGGAAGCTGCCATTTTCTGGTTATAATCCGCCTGCAGCACACTGCCGGTAAAGCTGTTTGCGGTGGCAAGCAGCACATCGGTGCCATAAACGCCGCGCAGCGTGTTCGCCATAACGGAGAAGGAGGCGCTGCCGCCGTTTGCGTGGAAGACATTGGAATAGCTCTTCCCGGAGGTCAGCACGATCTCGTCATCGGCAGGCGCTTCTTCGGCAAGAAGCTGGGCATTGAACGCACGATAAGCCTGCTGTGCCGTGTACTCGCCCGCGATCATTTTGGAGACAACGTCCTTGGAGACGGCAAAGAAATCGTTGGAGGCGATGCGGATATACATGTGGTTTTCTTCCACCACATCGCGCACATCCTTCATGTACTCGGTCAGGCGCAGGGGGACGTTCTGGCTGTAGCTCAGCAGGTCCTGTCCATCGGAGATAATGCGGCTCTGCGCCTCCTCGGAGAGCATGACGTTCAGCACCTTCATGGCTTTTTCGCGGCGCGCGGTGTCCTGCTCCAGATCCCGGTTCAGGGCAACTTGGAAATAGGGGGTGGTCATGATCCACGGTTCGCTGTTCTGGCTGAAGAAGGGCAGAAAGATCGTGTCGATGCCCTCATCCTGAAACATCTTCACGCCGGCAGAGCTGCCAAAGTACATGGCAACTTCTCCGTTCCGGAACATCCCGGTCACATCGTCGTAATTCAATGCAAGATCGTCTTCCGTAAGGTGGGTATCCTGAATGAACTGCTCCATCCGCTCAAATGCCCCCGGCCACACGGTGTCGTCCAGACCGACCCGTGCGGTGTTGGCGGGGTCGCTGTAGGCAGTGCGCCACTTGCGCCCCGCGGTGGTGGTAAGCTCGGCAGCGGAAAGCCCCTGCAGCGTTTCCATGCAGGTGTAGTCGTAGGTATAATCGGCGGTAAAGCCGCGGATGCCTACCTTCTCAAACGCCTGACAGGCCGAAACGAAGCTCTCGTAATCGGTGGGCAGGGGGATATCGTACTGCTCAAAAAGGCTGCGGTTGACCACAAAGCCGTGGGCATCCGCGCAGACCGGCAGCCAGTTCACGCTGCCATCCTCGTTTTTGAAGCTGTTGAGGTAGGTGTTGTACACAGCGCCCGCCTCATTGGTCATGGCAAGGTTCATCAGGCTGTCCTTCAACGGTGCAGCATCGTGCAGCGAGAAGCGGCAGCAGGTGATGATATCCGGCAGACCGCCGTTCTGCTGCAAAAACTTGTAAAAATCCAGATCGTTGTTGCCTACGATGAATTCAATGTTCACGTCCGGCAGCTGCGCCTGAACATAGGGCGCATAGTTTTCGTACAGGCTGGTGCTCCACAGATACACCTGAATGGTCTGAGCGTCTTCCAGCTTCTGTGTTCGTTCCGCATCTTTTCCGCTGCATCCGGTGAGCAGGGATAGCCCCATCACCAGTGCCGCAAGCATGGAAAATAGGCGGCGCAATGTTTTTGTTTTCATCCGATCCTTCTCCTCACACTTCTTGGGCAGCCATCGTTTTGCGGTTGGCTGCTTTGGCTTACTGATCATACATCACCGCCCGCAAGAGTGTGCGCTGTAAAACCCACCCACGGAAAGGATGCCGCAATTTTTGCGTCTTTTCTGTTTTGCGCTCTCCCTCTACCGCGAAGGGGCACAGAATGACAGAGATATAAAAATATTTTACCACTCCCATGAAGGATTATCAATAAAATTTCATAGATTGATCCATAAAAACTGTATGGGATTACAATAGATGTGTTACAAAGTGAAAAAGACGAATGAGTCGTTCTGTGGTACAGTTAAATTGCTACACCAAACATCACAGAAACACATCATTGACAAACCTGCATTGTGAACTCAAGGAGCCTGTCCAAAAGAAAGCATAAAAATGCGCATAACGCCCTATGAAATGGTGTTGCGGGGCGTTTTATTTTGTCTTGTTTTGTGGGCGATGTTGCGGTTTATGCTGCGGTTTTGCGAAAACTTGCGAGACTAAATAAAAAAATCCTACGGAATTACGATTTTAAACGTAAATTCGTAGGATTTCTGGAGCTACTGACCTGATTCGAACAGGCGACCTGCTCATTACGAGCGGGCAAGGAATTGAGAATAAAACACATAAATACGATAAAAATATAAACAACGTGCGCCACTTTTGCGCCACTACAAATTAGCCGGTCTGTTTTTTGAGATAGGAGTCCAGACGATTGATCTTCTTTTTCTTGAATTTTTTGTCAAGAGAAGTGTAGATGCCGAGGGTGACGCTGATATCCTTATGACCCATTTGATCGCGGGCGGTGAGAACATCGACCCCGGCAAAGTACATCAGGGTACAAAAGGTGTGCCGCAGCTGGTGAGGTGTAAAGGGTTCAATGCGCATGGGCAGGCCGCCTGGGCGCTTTTTGCTTTCTTCGCCGTGATAGCCGTACTTTGCATTCAGATCGGCCATGTAGCTGCTCCACAGAGTTTTCCATGCCTGCTCTGTCATGCGGTGGCCCTTTACAGTATGCAGCACATACAAGCAATCGTCCTGCTGAGTTTTGAGATAGTCCACAAGGATCTTTGGAATATTAACGACCCGGACACCGGCTTCTGTTTTGGGATCCTTGATTTTTTTATCCTTGAAATTATAACCGCTGTGAACGGTGATCGTGGCTTCTTTCAAATCGACATCGGCCCAGGTGAGGGCGGTAGCTTCGCCGCGGCGGAGACCTGAGTAAAGCAGTAGCATGGCAGCACGCTGGGCGCGGTGAGGCATTTCGCGGATCCACTGCTGCTGTTCCTCTGTGATAGGCTCACGGTGCTCAGGATCAGCACCGGCAGGGCAGGTGGTTTTAACAATGGGATTGTATTGTACCACTTCTGGGATAGCGAGTTCATAGGCAGCCTTGGCGCTGCTGCGCAGATTGGACAGCGTGAAGTGGGACAGTGGGGGGTTGCCATTGTGCCACTTGGCCAGAGAGTTAAGGACCCGCTGAAAGTCGGCAGTGCGAAGGTCTGCTGCAGGCTGATCCAGAAGCGGACCCCAATGGTTTTTATTGTCTTCATAGCGGTCGAGACTCTTTTGCCCGATGCCTTTGGCTGTTTTGGCAGCAATCAGGTTATCGTACAGAGTGGCAAGGGTGGCTTTGGATTGGGCGGGATCCATTCCCTTGCCCAGTGCTGCGCGGTAAGCTTCGGCAGCAGCACGCGCTGCCTTTGCGGTGGAACCATAAAAGCTTTTGTATTTGGGCTTACCGGTTTCATCTTTGCCGATGCAGACACGGTAGCGGTAACGGCCATCGGAACCTTTTTTGTTTGCCATGTGTACACACCTCCTCTGAAAAAATTCTGGGTTGCAGAAGGATCATATTGGATTTACAATAGAAAAGCGGAGACGCGACGGGATTTGCAAGGCATTCCATGATAGAACCTCCTACTTTTCTTTTGGACAGACAGCAGAGCAGAGAACCCCTTGGCTGGAAACAGCTGAGGGGTTCTTTGCGTTTGTAAAAAAGGAGCGCCGGGTGGGCGCTCAAAAATCAATGGACGGTTAAAATATCAAGCCAATTATCAGGAAAACCCAATTCAGAAAGTTGAGCAGAGGGATGTGCTATAAAGCAATCATGAACGGCGTTGACAAATGCGCTGCGGTTAGGAATGGGAAGTAAATGCCAAAGAGCATATACATATCCGAATGGTTTTGTGCCGTAAGAATTGATGGATTTAGGCATTCTTGCGGGAGGATTAACACGCTGTCGATGATAAAAGCGGGAACCATGTGCAGCGATGTTGCGAGCAACAACAGCACAATGAGTCCAGTTTTCAATGTATTCACGAGAAGAAATACCATAGAACTCACGAGCAATGGCAGCACGGTCTTCCGGCAGCAGGTTACGGTACATCATAGAAACCTGATCAAAGGTCAAAACCTCAACGATAACCCAAACAGGATATACGTCGTTCAAATCCTTATGATGATGTAAAACAAATGGTTCATCTTTTCGCAAGCCGAGAGATTTGGAAAGGCCATTCAAAAGTTTAGCGTGCCGCCAGGGATCTTCAAAATGATTTCCATCCAGATAGCCGACCGGACCGTATTGGCGGGCATGGTAGTAAGCAATATAGGCTTTGAGGTTGGTTTCTGCAATAGCTGCAGCGTGAGAGATAGCAGCACGAAACTGTTCATCAAACTGATAAAGGTCGATGATTGTAGAAAAAGATGAGTCCTTTAAAAATTCATCTTCTCCAGTAGAAGGACTTTTGTGCCGCAGCGTGAGGGAATAGGCACTCAGGCGATAATAATTCTTTTCCCGAAGCCACTGAAGGGCCAAAGCATCATCGGCAATTGATAAGCCGCGCCTTTTCAGAATTTGGAGCTGCTGTTCATAGGTACAAAAAGATTTTGTTTCAGGCATATTGGACATCCTCAAAAATTGACATAAAAAAAGACCCGCCATGATACGCATAGATGCAATGCACCCAGAGGCTTAGCGGGTTCCGTTACATGTATTATACGCTTTGGCCCGCCGATTGTAAACAATTTTTACAGCGAAAAGTTGCGAGAGCAACGGAAAAATTTAAAATTGGGGCTTGACAAGCAATAAAAATTCAAGATTTCTTCATGAACAAGACATAAATGGGCTGCTTTGGTCGAAGGCAAGGCGGCTTTATTTTTTATACTTTTACGCTTTACCACTTGGAAGGTGGTTTAATCTGGTGAAGCTTCAGAAAAACCGTCTCGGTAGCCTTCTGAGTAACCATCGCCGAAACCGCTATCGTAACCATCGTCATAGCCTTCATCATAATTGTTACGAATGGTTTTGTTTTCATTTAGACAAAACTCATAGCCTGCTGACCAGCCGCTGTTATAATCTTTTTCCTGTTTGTCTTTGCGCCCGGCATTCCAGCCCTCAGAATATCCATCGTTCTGGGCGTCACGGACTGCCTTTTGATAGTACGGTGATTCAGGCTTGTAAAAGTTATACTGGCCTTCGCCGATACGAATGCCAAAATATAAACCGGTGCCCAGTATAAAAAGAAAAAGTAAAATTCGTAAAATAATGCGCTTTTTGTCAGAATCCACAATGATATCCTCACAACACCACAGTCGCCGAAAGGCGGCTTATTTTTTATGCTTCTTTGCCCAAGCCAGACGCAGCACATTTTTTATAGCGCCCGGTGAGCACCAGATCATCTACATAATCCACGGCCTTCTGCTGGCCTTCCTCATTGAGCTGATCGAAGATAATCAACCATATCTGAAACATCGGCATCTGGAAAACAACGAATCACATCATCAATCAAATCATATTCGTCAATTTCAGGATGCTGCGAAAGGTAGGCTTCAAGATAACCGGTAAGCCACCATTTAGCATAGGCACGATTATATCCAACTGTATAACCACTCTCATAAGTATCACCAAAGTCAAGAGACTCAGAAGGAATTTGTTCGCCATCGGATGTTCCAGCATCAAATCCATCGGAACGACCATCAGTGAAACCGTGACTATTTCCAGCAATATAACCTTCCTCGCTAGGGTCAAGAGTGGAAGAAAAACTTTCGGATTCGCTTTCAAGTTCTGATGAGGACGAAGTTTCGGATGAAGAAAAAGTGGCTTGTGAACTAGCAGGAGCGCAGCCGAAGAGAAAGAGAGGGATGATAGAGATACACAAAACGGAAAAAAGAAATCGCACAACAAATCCTCCTTTTTTCTCAGTATAGAAGAAAAGAAGGGGAATGAAAAGAAAAAATAAATTATCAGTTGCTTGTGCAACGTAAAACGGCTCTTGTACAGTGTACAGGAGCCGTTTCTTGTTTACATGTGCCGCAGAGCTTGACGGTAAAAGACTACTCGGCAATGTCTTTTTCCTTCTCGCATGCATCAGACTGTGCATCTTCGGCTTTCTGAACGTTGGCTGTGAGCTGGGAGACGAAACGTTCAACAGCGCGTTTGTCAGCATCAGACAGCTGCAGGTATGTGGCAAGAAGCTGTTCTCCGTAGGTGCCAAGGTGGTACGTTTCGGATAGTTCAGCGACCAAATCATTACTTGTGTGCGTAAACATTTCGCCGGTTCCATTACGCAACCATGCCTCGTTTACATTAAATTCTCGGCAGACAAGCAAGACCAGAGTGTCAGAAATAGCATTGACACCGCTCTCGAATTTGGAAATAGCAGTGCCGCCGATTCCGATTCGGGTACCAAAATCAACCTGATTGAGGCCAAGCGTTTTGCGAAGAAGCTTTAAACGGTCTTTCATGAAATCACCTCCTGAACGAATAATAGCACAAAAAGTTGCCAATGGCAAGAAAAAAGCTGAAATATCTTGACAAACTTGCTTACGGCAATTATAATAATGCTAACAGCAAGAACTTACTTGCTGAAAGGGAGGTGTACAGCCATGATGCAAAAGAATGATGTCCAAACAAGCCGAATGGTTGAACTGTTGACCACAGCAGCAAAGCTGCCAGACCCGATGCAGGCACTGGCATTAGGCTACGCAAAGGGACTGGCCGATGCCGCACAGTTGCGCCAGACGAGTTCAGCTGCCCCGGAGAAGAGCGCATGAGCCGCCGGAAGTGGTCACTGCTGATCGGGCTGATCGGATCGGTGGTGTTCAATGTGGGATGGTGGATCAGCTACCCGCCCATGGTGTTTGCCGGTGTGCTGCTGGCAGCGGCCGGGCTGGATCTGTGGATCGAGAGATGAAAGGAGAGAGAATGTGGACGAAAACAAAGAAAAAAGCCCGCCTGAGGCGGGCACAGAGAGCAGCGCTTATGAATGGCGCGCAAGGCAAGATATTTACTGTAACATACCAAGATTACCAGAAGCCAGAAGTGCTGCGAACTGATTTGAATAGTCTTCCAGCAGTTTGTAGTCCTGCCTTGAAAGCTTGCACTCTAAACACTGATAGCAGCAAGCCTGCTGCAGAGCCAGAACATCGAGGCTTGACAGCTGAAGACTCTTGAGCCGCAGTTTGACCGGAAGGGCGCGGGCAGCATTCTTCATTTCAGAGATCAAAGAAGGGTCGTCTACAGATCCGAACCATGTATCCGGTACAGTTTCGAGCGATTGCAGCGCACGAACGAGCAATGGGATATCTTTGGTACGGATTTGAAACTGTGATGCCATGAAAATACCTCCTTTCCTATTTTGAGATGATTGTAGCACAGGAAAGGGAGAAGTGGCAAGAGCGCATGAGACTCCTTCAGTCGGCTGCGCCGACAGCTCCCTCGGGGAGGGAGCCTTTGTCAAGGAGGAGAAGTGCACGAAAGGAGAAAAGCATGGAACGTTATGTGATCGTGATCCCGGCGGACGAGGAGCAGAAGGCACGGCTTGTGCGCTGCGACGACGGGGATACCTGCAAACTGGAGACGCTGCAGGAGCTGGTGGGCGGCTGCATTGAGACCGCCGAAAGCTGCCTTGCGGCGAACTGGGCGCGGGAGGATGTGGACAGCATCCAGCTGATTGTGAACGAAGAAGGACTGCTGCAGGAGCTGCCCTTCAACGAGCGGGCGACCGACCTGTACCAGTACCGCTACATGAGCGGCATTGTGGGCACGGCGGTGCTGATGGCAGCGCGGGAGAACGAGCTGATCGGCTTTGCAAAGCCGGTGTGCGAGACCATTTGCAGCGAGTGGAACCTTGCGCTGGAGGAGGCGGGCGAAGAATGCCGGTGCCAGACTTTCAGCCCGGACTGAAGGGAGGGATAACCATGCGGAAGGCGCGAATTTATGATACACGGCAGCTGCCGGCATACCTGAGCACGGCACAGTACGCCGAACTGATGAGCATTGACAAAAAGACGGTGCAGAAGATGTGCCGCAGCGGGCTTTTGCCTGCCGAAAAGGTGGGGCCGCGGCTGTGGCGCATTGACAAGAATGCGGCGCTGGAGCAGGGGGCGCTGGACCGAACAAACAAAAAGCCCGCCGGTGCAGCGAACACCGACGAGCTTACAGGGTGATAGTTTTGAGCCACTATCACCAGAAGTTTAACATGAAACAGGAGGAAACACAAGTGAAACTGAAAGCAACCATCCGGGCAAGCCTGTGGTACATGGCAGCTATGGTGACGGCCATTGGCGCGCTGCTGGTATCCAGCGGCATTGAGCACAGCGCGAACGGCTGGGAAATGCTGGGCTGGGCCGCTGCGGCGCTGGTGCTGCTGGCGGCAGCGCTGGCCATGCTGGGCCTTGGCTGCTGTGCGGACAAGGAAAACAGGAAAGGCAACAAGGCGCACAAAGCCCCGGCGGACACGGTGAAGCCGAAAAGCCGGAGAAAGGCGGGCTGAGATGCGGCCACCGATGAACATGACACCGGATGAAACGGAGATCTGGCAGCGGATGGAGCAGTACGGTGAAGAGCTTGTGCGGGACATGGGTGCCGCTCTGCTGCAGGCCGACCGGCTGCCGGAGTGGATGAAGGAATCCGCTGTGAACATGCTGTGCGACAAGCTGGCGGATGCCAGAGCGCTGGCTGCCAGCTGGATGAACGACCGCGGGGAGCCGTGAAAGGGAAACGAAGATGATCTTAGAAGAATACCGTGCCCGGATGGCCGAAGAACTGAAAAAGCTGGACTGGCAGCACCCGGCCGACAAGGAAAGCAGTGCATACCGGCTTTTGAGCGAAGCGAGCCGGGACAAACGGCTGAGCACACAGGACTGGATCGCACTGTTTGAGCAATACCGGGAAGGAGTGAACCGGCAGTGAAGCAGAAAATGAACCTGCGGCAGGAGTTGGATCTGACGCGGGACGGCACTGCAGAAATGACACGCTGGTGCATCATCATTGCGCTGCACCAGTGCTTTGGTGTGGGCAAGAACCGACTGAACCGGATCGAGCTGCGCACCGAAGAGCTGGGCTTGGAAAGCCTGAACATTGCCATGCAGGCGAACGGAAAAGGAATGCCCAGCACCGACCAGAGCAGGGCGATGCGGGACAACTGGATGCCGGAGGGCGTGGAGCCGGAGTTCCGGGTGCCGGTGCTGCGTGCACCGCGTACCCGGCGGGAGCAGCAGCTGCGCATGGCGGGCGATGTGGCCGCCAGTATGGTATGGACCTTATACGCAAAGACGTGCATGGAGCTGTTGGGATATGGTGCCGGGCGGCTGAACCGATTGAAGCAGGAGGCTCTTGCCAACTACCGGCAGGTGAATGAAGAGGGCCGTGCGGACGGGCTGGATGTTGCCATGGAACATCTGCGCAGATGTGCCTGCGACGCTTTGCAGACCGACGACATTATTGTGGAAGACATCCCGGACGAAGAGCGGGCAAAACAGGCAGACCGGGACTATGAGGAACAGAAAGATGCTTTCTTCCGGCGGAACATGGCCGGAGCCATGGGCCGCTGCGCTGCGCCTGCAGGCACGGCAGTGCTGGCACCGGGTGAGATCAAAAAGAAGATCGAGGCAGTTCTGCAGCAGGCAGCTGCGCCGGAAAGCTGGGAGAGGAGACGTTTAAGATGACGCTGAAGGAAGCCATGATCTACCGTGGCGAAAATGAAAGCACGCTGGCATTGACGCTGGCCACAAGGCCGCTTGATGTGCGGCGATGGTGCAAGCCCGGCGGGCTGGAAAAGCTGAGCGCCCAGAGGCTGCAGCAGCTGGCAAAAGCGCTGGACGGCGGGGTGCTGATCACCGAAGACGGTGCGGAGTTTGAACTGTATGGAGGAAGAGTGTGAGCAAGGACAAATACAGAATGACCCGCAAGCGGATCGAAAAGAAGCTGGCGGCAAAGTGTGGCGTGCAGGTACGCGAAGTACACGAGGTGATCATGAAAGACGTTGTGAATCCACTGAAGCGGAGGCAGGAAGCATGGCAGACGGCAAAGCACCGGTATGCGCAGCAGGAGGTGCGCCGGTGACAAAGCAATACGTTTACAGCTTGTACGACGCAAAGACCGGAGCACTGCGTGCAAAAGGCACACCGCAGGAGCTGATGGAACAGGGATACTACAACCGCGCTGAAAGCGTATGCACGGGCTATGCCCACCAGAAGAAGAAAAAAGCAAAGCCGAAAAAGTGGCGGCTGGAACGGGAAGAAAAGCAGCCAAAACCGAAAGCAGAACCGGACCACAGGACCGGCACCCAGATGCGGGAGGTATGGTTTTACAGCATGTTTGACGCGGACGGAAACCTGTTGCACGAAGGCACGGCCGCAGAGCTGGTAGAAAAGGGACTGTTTAAGAACACACAGACCGTGACGAATGTTTTTTATGCCGGGCACTGCAGGCCGCAGGGCATTTACAGCCTGACACGGAAGAGGATACGGCGGGGCGTGCTGTGCAATGCGCCGGGAGCCAGAAGCAGCGTGCCGAAAAAGAGCAGGCCGCCGATCACGGGAATTGAGAAGCCGGACGAGCTGCAGCGTGCTGTGCATGAGCTGTGCCTTTACAACGCTGCGGCCCGGAAAGCAGGCAAAAAAGAGCTGAGCTACGGCTACTGGGCTGCAGAGGGAAAACCGGAGGCACCGGCATGATCACATGGTGCTGCAAACCAGACTGTCCGGGAAGGAACCCGGCGTGCCATGGGACGTGCAAAAAGTACAAGGCATGGGCGGCTGCGGTGAAAGCAGAAAAAGCCTACACAAAGGACATGGTATCCCGGGACAGAGTGAACCGGAGCGACTACATAAAGGAAGGCTGGATGGCGCACAAAGGACAGCGCAGACGAAAAAGATAACAGAGGAAGCCCCTGGCAAAAGGATGCCGGGGGCTTTGGCGACAGCGCAGCAGGATAAAGTCTGCCGGGTGCTGCCGGAGCGTACCGGCGGCAGGCGGGAGCCTTTATACCATTTATTTTATAGCAGGATGAACCGTTTTTTACAGCGTCCGGGGTGGGCGCTTTGGGGAGCTAGTATACCCGTTATTTCTGTGACGGTGATGGGCACAGAAGAGAAAACAAATACCGGCAGCATACCGATGCAGGAGGACGGCCAGATGAAGAAGAGCTACATTCGGGAAAAGAAATACCGGTGCGGCAGCGAGTACATGGCCGTTGGCATTTATGCAGTGACAGATCAGGAGCATCGCAGGCGCGGCAAGAAGCACAAGGAGAGCGACCGGGGCCAGAAAGAGCGGAACAAGCACGCCAGCTTACGCCGCAAGCAGCGCAAGGCCATTGCAAACTTTGGCCGGGACGGCTTTTTCCTGACAGGAACATACGAAGAGTTCTATCTGCCGGAGGATTTTGCAGCCTGCAGGCGGGATGTGGAGAACTACAAGCGGCGGGTGATCGGTGCCACGGTAAAGCGTTTTGGTGTGAGCCGGGACAAAGTGCGGCTGATGCTATGGGCGGTGCGCAAAGGCGAAGCTGGACGGCTGCACATGCACGGCTTTGCCGAATGTGTGGGGATGGGAGCTGCTGACCGGCGGGAATGGCGCGAAATGCTGGAAGATCTGTGGCGGCGGCGCGTGCCGGGAACAGGCGAGTACGAGCCTTTGGGCACCATGAACGCCGACCGCATGGACATGAAGAAGCTGCTGGGCGTGGACGGGCAGGGCAAGAACGGGACCATAGGCTACATATACGGCCACAAAGAGCGGGCCTGCATTGAAACACGCAATCTGAGCCAGCCGGAAGAACTGGCACCCAGCGACACGAAGTGGAGCCGCCGCCAGCTGCGCAAGGGCTGCACCGAATGCGCAGAGAATGCCTACTGGTGGGAGCAGCACTATCCGGGTTTTGAGGTGGTACAGGTGATGATCTATGACCCCGGACAGCTGTACGAAGCGGACAGGCCACGGCCAGACGGATGGGAGGCCACCGAAGCGCAGGCGTATCTGATCCTGCGGCGGAGAGGGTTTGCGAAAGTTCGCACCTGACAGATAAAATTATTTTATTTTGCGTGTAATAATTGCGCGAAACGCGGAGAAATACACAAAATCAGCGTAAAAATGCGCGGACAGTGACGGAAACGGGCCGAAACTGCGAATGAAGGGAAATTTTGGAAAGCAGATAGAGCCGTGAAAGGCGGTGGACGAGTGACCAGACAGCAGAAGAAGGCTGTGAGAAAGGCGCTGCGGCAGTACGGGCGCAAGCAGAAAGCAGCGGACGCGGCAGGCTGTGCGGCCGCAGGGCCGGACCCATGGGGACGGGTGATCCGGCAGGTGCTGGACTACTATGCCGAGGTGGACGAGACCTGTGCGGATCTGCTCAGGCTGCGGTATCTGGAAGAGCGGCCGGAGGCGGAAACAATCGAAAGGCTGCACATTGGGCGGACGACCTACTACCACAAGGAGCTGGAAACGCTGAGCACGGCAGCGGTGTTTGCTGCAAAAGCAGGGCTGATCTGAAACACTGGGTGCGGATGCATCCGGTGGTTTTGTGATGCAACAACGACGACCGCCGCCAGTGGCGGAAACAGGGAGGAGTTGTTGGGGCCGTGGCCAGCAGGATGCAAGGCCCGCCCCAAGGGCCGAAGCAGACGCTGGGAGCTACAACCCGTACTCGCTGCGACGACCGCAAAATGTCCGCAGTGTTTTTGCAGGCTGTTTGGTGGTAGGCTGAAAGCAACAGCACAGGAAGGAGGGCCGGGCATGGCTGAGCGCAGATACTGCAAAAACACCGTGCCGGGCAGGCAGGGCCGGGGCAAAAAGTACCCGGCAAAGGTGCGGGCCGAGGTGGTGATGGCCATGATCGGCACAAACTCCATCTGTGCGGTGGCGAGAAAATACGGTGTGCCGGAGAGCACCATCCGCAGCTGGGTGGCAGAGGAAGCAAAGAAGCCGGACGGAGAATTTGCAAAAGCACGGGCCGAAGCGGCGCGGGAAATCGCAGCCAGAGCGGCGCTGGGCGCAAAGGCACAGGTGAGCTACCTGCAGCAGCGCGCAGCAGAGAACCAGCGCGCCGCCGAGATACGGACAAAGCTGCAGCAGCGTCTGGATGAGGATGCACGGGCCAAAAACTATGAGCTGGGCGTGCTGCTGAAGAGCGAGGAAGAAAACCTGCAGGACGCTGCCGAGACAGGCCTTGTGATACGCAGCGCACCGGGGACCTACGACCGGCAACTGACGGACGAAGAGCGCACCGAGCTGGAAAAGCAGCTGGAGCGGTACGAGAGCTTTGCCATGAGCGACAAAGACGCGGCCAAGGTGACAGCGGTATTGCTGACAGTAGCAGAAAAGGCTGCGGCACTGGTGCCGAAGGACGAAGGCAGCGGCCAGAGCGCGGCCCCGGCGGTGCTGATGGAGCGGCAGGACGAGGGCGGGCAGCAGGAGGTGGTGCTGGATGGCAGCGGAACTGTATAAAAACCGGCTGGTCATCTGGCGGCCGCAGCCCAAGCAGGCAGCCTTTATGCGCCGCAGCGAGGACGAAGCGCTGTACGGCGGGGCAGCAGGCGGAGGAAAGAGCGATGCACTGGTGATCGAAGCACTGCGGCAGGTGGACATTCCGCACTACCGCGGGCTGATCGTGCGGAAAACCTACCCGCAGCTTTCGGAGCTGATCGACAAGACGATGCAGTACTACAAGCCGGTATTCCCGAAAGCGCGGTACAACGCTTCCAGCCACGTATGGACCTTTCCGAGCGGGGCGAAGATCTACTTTGGCAGCATGTTCCGCACACAGGACAAATACAACTATCAGGGCAAAGCCTTTGATTTTATCGGCGTGGACGAGCTGACCCACTTTACCTGGGAGGAATACAGCTACCTGATGAGCCGCAACCGACCTACCGGGCCGGGCACGGCAGTGTACATGCGGGCCACGGCGAACCCCGGCGGCATTGGCCACGGATGGGTGAAGGCACGGTTCATTACACCGGCACCACCGGGCACGAGGATGGTGCAGCTGGTGGATGTGAAAAAACCGGACGGCGGGGTAGAAAAGCTGCGGCGGACAAGGGTGTTTATCCCGTCCACGGTGTTTGACAACAAAAAGCTGCTGGAAAACGACCCGGGATATCTGGGCACGCTGGCAAGCTTACCGGAAGCGGAAAAGCAGGCGCTGCTCTACGGCGACTGGGACAGTTTTAACGGGCAGGTATTTACCGAATGGCGCAACGACCCGGCCCACTACGAGGATCAGCGGTGGACGCATGTGATCAAGCCGTTCCGCATTCCGGCACACTGGCGCATCTGGCGCGGGTACGATTTTGGCTATGCAAAGCCTTTCTCCGTTGGCTGGTACGCAGCGGACGAGGAAGGACGGCTTTACCGCATCAAGGAGCTGTACGGCTGCACCGGCGTGCCCAACGAAGGCTTGAAGATAGACCCGGTAGAGCAGGCGCGGCGCATCAAGGAAGCGGAGGAAAACGACCCAATGCTGCGCGGGCGGCAAATTACCGGCGTGGCAGACCCGGCTATCTTCAACGAGAGCCAGGGCGAGAGCATTGCGGCCATGCAGGAAAAGCACCCGAATTACATCTTCTGGACACCGGGCGACCACACGCGACTTGCAGGCAAGATGCAGCTGCACTACCGGCTGGCATTTGACGGCGAGGGCAGGCCGATGTTTCAGGTATTTGATACCTGCAGGCATTTTATCCGCACCATTCCGAACCTTGTGTACGACGAGAGCCGGGTGGAAGACATTGACACCACCCAGGAAGACCACATTTACGACGAGTGCCGGTATGTGCTGATGGAAAACCCCATCAGCCCCAGAAAGACCGAACCGGTGCAGCCGATGAAAGATGACCCGCTGGACATGGACAGACGCAAGAGCCGGACGCGGGTGATGAGGGTGTGAAACGATTTGAATGCCCACCGCGTGCGCTCTGGGCATATACAGCGGAATTTGATTTTTATTTTTCGCATTTGTCGCGGCCTGCGGGCCGCTCCGAATGCATTTTCACGATAGCGATAAACGGCATCAGGAAAAAGGAGCGGGAACGTGGACGGAGAAAAATTTGAACAGTTTATCAACCACTTCGATGAAGCACCATTGGTGGGGGAAAACGGCTTGACGACAGAGCCGGAACTGCCCGCACAGCAGGTGATCGGGGAAGAGGACATCCGCAAGGCAAACGACATTTTGCAGAAATACAAGGCCGGAAAAGCAGCCCTTGACAAGCGCATTGTGGATAACGAATTGTGGTTTCGCATGGGGTACTGGAAAAATTACGAAAACAAGGAAATGCAGGGCAAGCCCAAGCCTTCCAGCGGATGGCTGTTCAACAGCATTGCCAACAAGCACGCCGATGCCATGGACAACTACCCGGAACCGAACGTGCTGCCGCGGGCAGAGGACGACGAGAAAACAGCAAAAGCGCTTTCCAAGATCCTGCCCACGGTGCTGGAGCAGTGCGACTACGAGACCGTGTACAGCGACACATGGTGGCGCAAGCTGAAGACCGGCACCGGCGTGAAGGGCGTGTTCTGGGACCCGGCGGCGCGCGGCGGGCTTGGCGAGATCTGCATCCGGAGCGTGAACCTGCTGATGCTGTACTGGGAGCCGGGCGTGGAAGATATTCAGGACACGCCGCACCTGTTCAGCTTGAGCCTTATGGACAATGACCAGCTGGAAGGGCGATACCCGCAGATGGCCGGGCACACGGGCAGCAGCATGGATGTGGCAAAGTACATCCACGACGACAGCATTGACACCAGCGACAAAAGCGTGGTGGTGGACTGGTATTACAAAAAGGCCCTTGAGAGCGGGCAGACGGTGCTGCATTACTGCAAATACTGCAACGGCGTGGTGCTGTATGCCAGCGAGAACGACCCGCAGTATGCCCAGCGGGGCTTTTACGACCACGGGAAATACCCCTTTGTGTTTGACCCGCTGTTCCGGGAAGAGGACAGCCCGGCGGGCTTTGGATACATTGATGTGATGAAGGACACCCAGACCGCCATTGACGAGATGAACCACGCCATGGACGAAAACGTGAAACTGGCTGCAAAGGCCCGTTATGTGCTGAGCGACACAGCGGGTGTGAACGAAGAAGAGCTGGCCGACTTTGGCAAGGACATCGTGCACGTGGTGGGCAGGCTGACGGACGACAGTTTCCGGCCTTTGCAGACCAATGTACTGAGCGGCAACTGCATCAGCTACCGGGATGCACGGGTGAGCGAGCTGAAGGAAATCAGCGGCAACCGGGATGTGAGCCAGGGCGGAACCACCAGCGGCCTGACAGCGGCAAGCGCCATTGCGGCTTTGCAGGAGGCGGGCAGCAAACTTAGCCGCGATATGCTGAAAAGCGCGTACCGGACGTTTGCAAAAGAATGCTACCTTGTGATCGAGCTGATGCGGCAGTTCTACGACGAAGAGCGGGTATACCGCATTACCGGCGAGAGCGGCGGCGTGGAGTATGTGCCGTTCAGCAATGCGATGCTGCAGGCCGTGCCCGGCGGCAATGTAGGCGGTGTGCAGCTGGGCGACCATGAGCCGGTGTTCGACATTACGGTAAGCGCGGCAAAGAAAAGCACTTTCAGCCGCCTTTCTCAGAACGAGACGGCAAAGGAGTGCTACCAGCTGGGATTCTTTGCACCGGCCAACGCCGATGCTGCCCTTGCTGCGCTGGAAATGATGGACTTTGAAGGCATTGAGAAGGTGCGGGAGAGGGTGAGCCAGAACGGCACGCTGTACCAGCAGCTGCAGCAGATGGCACAGCAGATGCAGAAGATGGCCGCCATCATTGACCAGCAGAACGGCACCAACGTGAGCGCAGCAGCCAGCGCGGCCGGACAGGCTGCCGGTGCTGCCGGAACAGGGGGCGGCGGGACCGCGGACGCGAAGAGCACCACCAACAGTCTGGGAGATGTGGTGGGCGAAAGTGGGAGCAACAGTATGGCGACCCAGGCCGCAAAGCGGGCCATGGACGTGAATAACCCGAACAAGGAGTAAAGGAGAAAAGCAGAATGATCACCATTATTTACGACAAAAAAGGGAAGGACATGAGCCTGCAGGCATCGGGACACGCGGGCTATGCGCCGAAAGGACAGGACATTGTGTGCGCGGCGGTGAGCACACTGATGCAGAGCCTGGCTTACAGCGTGGATAGCGGCACTGTGACCTGCGGCCCGGGCGGGGACAACATCCTGCGTGTACAGGCGAGCTGGAGCCTTGACACTCTGGCGAAGTTTGAGCTGGTGATGGATGGGCTGATGCTGCTGGCGCAGCAGTATCCGGCGAATGTGCGGTTTGTGAACCTGAATGCAAACGATGCGGACAACATGGATCTGCAGCTGTTTGCGGACGGCGGTGCCGGTGACGGGGCCGGAGAGGGTGCGGTAGCTGCAGAGGGCGAAAGCAGCCCGGTGGCACCGCCTGCCCTGCGGCCCGCACAGGAGCGGCTTGCGAAGCGCAGCAGGCCGGGCAAAGCGGCAAAAGTGACGACAGAAAAAAATCTTCAGCCGCCTGCGGGCGGAAGCTCCCTCAATGAGGGAGCCAAAGTCGATGCCGAACGGCTGGCGCAGGAGGAAGCTGAACCGGACAAGGGCAACGAGCAGGAGCAGGGCGGCGAAACCGAAGAAAATGTGCAGCTGACACCGGAACAGCGCCGGAATGCCTTTGCGAAGGCGATGCAGCAGTACCCGGAAGAGTTTGAAGAGGCCATGCAGCATGCTGCGCGGATGGCGGTGCAGAGCATCCGGGAAAACCCGCAGCTGAACGAGCTGGGCAAGGTGCTGGCCGAAGCCTACGGCATTGACATGAGCGACATGGACGGGCTGATCGATGCCGTGAAAAACGGCCGGGTGAAGAACGATGAATATTATGAAACGCTGGCGGCGCAGCGGGGCATCAGCGTGAAAACCGCGCGGGAGATGGACCGCATGGAGGGCCAGCTGCAGCGCGCCAATGCTGAAAAGCAGCAGGCCGAACAGCTGCGGCTGGCCGCGGAGCACCAGCAGCGTGCAGCGGCAGTGCGTGCCCGGTGGGAAGCGGAAGCGGCAAAGCTGAAAAACAGCTACCCGGACTTTGAGCTGGACGAAGTGCTGAACAACCCTGCCGTGGCGGATATGATCCGGCGGGGTGTGGGGCTGGAAGCGGCGTACCGTGCAGCCTACTTTGACCGCCTGATGGAAAACCAGACGGCCCGCACGGCAAAACAGGTGGAGCAGGGCGTGGCGACGCGCATCCAGCAGCGCAGCCAGCGCCCGGCTGAGAACGGGACACACCCCGGCGGCGCGGCCGAGATGAAGGTGGATGTGGCCCACATGACGCGGCAGCAGCGGAAAGAGCTGGCACGCAGGGCACAGCGCGGAGAACGCATTGTGCTGTGAGAGATTTCCCGCGCGAAGAATGCGAGAAAGATAAACCCTTTTGAAGGAGGATAAACAAATGAGCAAGAAGAGACTGAATCTGCAGATGTTTGCGGACGCAAGCGCACAGCTGCAGAACACCACGGGCGCAGCCGGTATGACGGCTGAGATGAAGACCTACTACGAAAAGACCCTGCTGGATCTGGCAGAGCCTGCACTGGTGCATGACCAGTTCGGCGACAGTTACCCGATCCCGGCGAACAACGGCAAGACCATTGAGTTCCGCAAGTATGATGCGCTGCCCAAGGCCACCACGCCGCTGACCGAGGGCGTGACCCCGGCAGGTCAGGCACTGAACGTGACCACCGTGACCGCCGAGGTGCACCAGTACGGCGGCTGGGTGCCCCTGACCGACATGCTGGATCTGACGGCCATTGACAACAACATCGTGCAGGCCACCAACGTGCTGGCAAGCCAGGGCGGCCGTACCATGGACACCATTGTGCGCGATATCCTGAACGGCGGCACCAACGTGATCTATGCACCGAAGATCGGAACGGGCGGCGCGGAGACCGCCGTGACCAGCCGTGCGGATCTGGATGCCACTGCACAGCTGACGGTGGATCTGATCGACCAGGCAGTGGCGCTGCTGCAGACCCAGAACGCAGACACCATTGGAGACAGCTTTGTGGCCATTGTGCACCCGCACACCAGCTACGATATCCGCAAGGACCCGAACTGGATCGAGGCGCACAAGTATGCGGCACCGGAGGAAATCTTCAACGGCGAGATCGGCAAGATCAACAACGTGCGGTTCGTGGTTTCCAGCGAGGCAAAGGTGTGGAAGGGCGATGGCTGCCCGGCGGGGCTGGCTGTGTACAGCACGCTGGTACTGGGTGCTCACGCCTACGCGACCACCGAACTGGAAGGCGGCGGCATGCAGCACATTGTGAAGCAGCTGGGCTACGGCGATGACCCGCTGAACCAGCGTGCTTCTGTGGGCTGGAAGGCCACCAAGACGGCGGAACGGCTGAGCGAGCAGTACATGGTGCGCATTGAGAGCTGCTCGGCACGCTACAGCGCAAAGGCGCTGGCAAACTAAGGAGGAACCAACATGGCAGTAAAGAATCAGGAGACCGAAGCCGCTGTGCAGGCAGCACCGGAAAAGGACACGGAGGTGATCCGGCTGTTCAAGGACAACCAGCGCTACAAAACGCCGGTGTTCGTGGGCGTGAACGGTGAGACCTACCTGATCCAGCGCGGTGTGGACGTGGAGGTACCGAAGGCGGTTGCTGAGGTGCTGCGCCACAGCGAAGAGATGGACGGCGAGGCAATGGCAAAGATCGTGGCGGCGGAAAGCGCTGCTGTGCAGCAGGCGCAGCGCGTGTAAGGCCGCAGAGCACGGCTCTTGCAAAGAAAAGAGCATTTTACAAAATGAAAACAGACACCCGGTACAGCGGCACATGGCTGTGCCGGGTGTTTTTGCAGCAGAGGCGACTGCTGGCTGCGGCAGGAAGAACGCAGGGAGCCGTGACCTGTGCAGCAGGAGCTGACCGGGAAGGAGACTTGATAAGATGACAGCCGGACAGGCGATAGAACAGGCCGATGAACTGCGGCCGAACAACCAGTTTACGGACAGCCTGAAACAGAGCTGGCTGCGCCAGTGCGATGCCCGGATGCGCACGAGCATTGTGCAGCGCAGCCGGACGGCGGACTTTGATGCTGTGGGTGCGGATGTGAACTGGAACGAAGGGTTGGGATACGAAACGGTGCTGCTGGCACCGGAAGCCTTTTGCCCTTTGTATGTGCACTGGCTGTGTGCGCAGATGGATCTGGCGCTGGGCGAGACAGCACGGGCCATGAATGAGCTGCAGGTGTACAGCGACTACCTGCAGGAATTTGCCGTATGGATGAGGAAGCGGTACGCACCGGCCGCTGGTGCGCAGTGGAGGTACTGAGGGATGATGGACGGAACGAACCTGAACGTGCTGCAGACGAGCCGCCAGATGCTGCGGGCTTTTGGCGGACTGAACGAAGGATACGGCTGCAGCGAGGCAGAGTTCAGCGGGGAAATGAATTTTTCCAGCCGGGGATACCCGGCGCTGCAGACGCGGAAAATGCGCAGGAATGTGCGGACGGTACAGGGCGTGAACGGAATGTACCACCTGAATGGGCTGCTGATCTGCCGCGGAAAGACGCTGGAATACACCCCGGACGAAGAAGCACGTACCGGTGCGGTGGTGCTGGAGAACGTGCTGACCGATGACCGCAAGGCCATGGCGGGCATGGGCACGAAAGTGCTGATCTGGCCGGACAAGGTGGCTTTTGACACGGGCACCGGCGAACTGACGCGCCTTGGCGCACAGTGGGAGATGGGCGGGAAAAGCGTGACCGTGACCCCCTGCGATGCCGAAGGCCGGACATACACCCCGGCAGGTGCGGGCAAGACCGAACCGGAAGAGCCGGAGGACGGACAGCTGTTTTTGAAAAGTGACAGCGACGAAGCCTATGACAGCAATGCGGTGCTGCTGCGCTACAGCGCAAAAAACAAAAAGTGGGTGGAAGTACTGCTGAGCGCGGTGAAGATCCGGTGCCCGGGGATCGGCGGAGTGATCCGGGAGGGAGACACAGTGACCATAAGCGGGATGCCGGACGCAGTGTGCAATGCAGTGGCAAAAGGACTGAACGGTGAGGTAATGATCCAGGCCATGGACGGCGACGAGATGGTAGCAGTGCTGACACGGGCCGAGGACAGCGACCGGTATTACGGAAGCTGGACTGTGACGGAGACCAGTGTGACATGGAAGAGCGCTGACGGCACCGTGACCGAGAACGACGCAGCGGCCGCACCGGTGAAGGTGGAGCGGAGGGTGCCGGAGCTGGACTTTGTGACGGAGCAGGGAAACCGGGTGTGGGGATGCAGCCGGAAGGAAAACACCATTTACGCCTGCGCTCTGGGCGACCCGACCAACTGGTACAGCTATCAGGGCATTACAGCGGACAGCTATGCCGTGAGCGTGGGCAGTGACGGTGCATTTACCGGCGCTGCAAGCTGTCTGGGATACCTGCTGTTCTTCAAGGAAAACTGCATCCACAAACTGTACGGCACAAAGCCAAGCGATTACCAGATGAGCAGCGTGCGCTGCCGGGGCGTGGCGGCAAACGCAGCGAACAGCCTGTGCGTGATCGCAGAGACGCTGTATTATCTTTCGCCGGACGGGGTGATGGCATGGGACGGAAGCCTGCCGACAAAGGTATCCGCTGCGCTGGACACCAGCGGGCTGACTGCGGTGGACTGGGCCATGGCGGGAAGCATGGACATGCGGTATTACCTGTACCTGCACCAGAAGGCAGACGGAACGCAGGCTGGACGGCTTTTGGTATACGACACGGAAAAAGGCCTGTGGCACGAGGAAAGCGCTGCAGGCACCGAGATGGTATCCACCGGGCAGCAGCTGTACCTGTGGGACGGCAGCGTACTGTGGGCCGCAGATCCTGACCGGGAAAGCGGCGCGGAGGAAGCAGGGCAGGAAACGGCACTGCAGTTTGAAGCGGTGAGCGGAGACATTGGCCTGAGCGTACCGGACGACAAGTACATCAGCCGGGTGACGGTGCGGCTGGATGCGCTGGCCCACACGGTGGTAACGGTGGCTGCAAGCTATGACGGCGGAGCCTTTGAAACTTTGGGCACCTGCACAGCAGGGAAGGACCACCAGCGCATCAACCTGCCCTTTGTGCCCCGGCGGGCAGATACGCTACAGCTGAAGATCTACGGCACCGGGCAGATGGTGCTGCGCAGTGTGGCCTTTACGCTGGCGGCGGCGACCGGTGGGCGCGTGAGCGCGGCACAGCCGAGGAAATGAGGGAAGGAGCGTAGAAATGGCAAGTTTGGCGGGACTGGAAGGCATTGCGCTGCCTTCCTTCAGCAGTGAGATGCCGGCAGAAGATGCCCGTGCGCTGCGGAATTACCTGTACCAGCTGACGGAACAGCTGAGCTATGTGCTGACGAACATTGACCGGGAGAACTGCTCGGAAGAATTTTTAGAACGGATGAATGGGGAAGGAGCATAAAAAATGGGACTGTTTGGAAACAATGACCGCCTGAACACGGCACGGTACAACCTGGAACAGTATGAGAAAACGAAGCCTGCAGACTACCAGAGCAAGTATCAGGGCCAGATCAAGGATGTGATGGGCAAGCTGGAAAACATGGGCGATTTTGATTACGACCCGGATGCAGATGCAGCCTATCAGCAGTACAAGAACGAGTACACCCGGCAGGCAAAGCTGGCAAACCAGAATGCGCAGGCGAACGCCGCCGCCATGACCGGCGGCTACGGCTCCAGCTATGGTACGCAGGCGGGACAGAACGCCTATGCCAGAACGATGAACAGCTTGGACAATGTGCTGGACAACCTTTACAGCCAGAGCAAAGCCCAGTACAACACGAAGAAGAGCGACCTGCTGCAGCAGCTGAGCGGGCTGCAGAGCGCGGAAAAGCAGGACTACAGCCAGTACCAGAACGACCTTGCCAACTGGAACGAAGGCCTACAGTACAAAAAGAACGAGTACGACAACGCTTACAGCGAAAAGCAGAACGGGTTGCAGAATTTTATTAACGGGGCGCTGCAGGTGGCAGGCCTTGCAGCGAGGATCCTGCCGCTGTTCTTTATTTGAGGAAAGGAGAAAAGAATGGGGACTATCAAGAGATTGAACGACGCGCAGCAGCGCCTGCAGGACGTGGAAAACGCCATGCCGGGGGCCTACGATGACCAGTATGCGCAGGACATTGCCGATACGCTGGACAAGATGGGCACGGCCAGCGGCGCGGGCTTTGACTTTACAACGGCAGACAGCGGCTACAAGGACGCACTGACACGGATGGTGGGCAATGCAAATGCCGGTGCAGATGCAGCAGCAGCGACCGCAGATTCGCTTTCCGGCGGGTATGGCGCGGACTATGCGAAGAGCGCGGCAGATCAGGCAGCAGCGACGCAGACGGCAAACACCGGCAGCACCCTTGCTGCAGCCCGGGCGGACGCACTGGCCCAGTGGAAGCAGGAGCTTGCCGGCGCGGGCGACCAGCTGGACACTCTGCTGGGACAGCGCGCACTGGAACGCAGCGAGTATGACAGCAGCGTGAGCAATGCAGCAAACTGGCGCAATTACCTTTATGACCGCACCCAGCAGGCACGGCAGGAGAACAGCGACTTCTGGAGCAATGTGTGGAACGCCGTGAAGGGCATTGGCAGCACGGTGATGGAAGGATACGATGCGTACAAGGGGTACAGCCAGCAGAAGTGGGAAAACGAGTTCAAGGAAAAACAGTACAATGACAGTCTGGCACGCACTCAGCTGAGCGATCAGGTGGCGGCGCTGCAGCAGGCCACCGCATACAAACAGGCAGGCTTTGATGATGCAGCGAAAGCAGTGCTGACGAAATATGGCTTGGACGAGACGATGCTGGATACATGGCAGGGCATGAGCAGTGTACAGCAGGATCAGATGGCGGCACTGCTGCAGGGTGCAAGTCTGGCAGGAAGTGGCAATGACACTGCAGCCAAAAACTACCTGCAGATGGCGGGCGTAGATACTGGCAGCATTGACTATTCGCCCACACTGAACCAGCGGCAGCTGAATTACACAGCAAGCCAGCTGGCGCTGAATAACCGTTATAGGACGACCGGCAGCGGGAGCAGCAGAACGGGCAGCACGAAGAGCGGAAACACAAGCTCTGGCAGCGGCAAGACGGGAACGACCGGCTTTACCAACAGCCAGCTGCAGACGATGGCAACAAAATTCTCCGGGATGAAGGAGACAAACCCGCTGTATGACTTCTACCAGAAGACCCTGACGGACGCGGGGTGGCTGAAAAACAGCACGGCGGGAAGCAGCGGCACCAGTGGGCGGGCAAACACCCGCAGCAGTCCGCTGCGCAGCGGACTTGCAACGGCGCGCGGCATGCTGGCGGGTGGTTACAGTCTGGACGATATTGCGGGCAGACTTTCTGCAGACGGCATTACGGACAACACGCTGTCGTCCATTATGAAAATTCTGGAAGCGGAACGATAAAGGAGACCGGCAGTTATGAGCAAATGGACACCGGAAAGACTGAAAAAAGACAGAGAAAGTTGGGAAGCGAAAAACAACAGCCGCGCTACAAACCGGACGGCAAGCACCGGTACAGCTGCGGGAAAAGCAAACACTACGGACAAGTGGACACCGGAACGCATTGCAAAAGCGCGGGAAAGCTGGGAAGCGAAAAGCAGCGGACAGAATGCTGCCAGCCCGGCTGCGGCTGCAAGGCAGAACACCGGCACGGGTCTTGGCGCACGGGTGCTGGCGCAGATGACGGGCGCGGACAGCAGCCACAAGCTGCAGCTGGCAGTGCCGCAGGAAACAGGCAAAACACAGGCATATCCGGGCAAAAGCGGCATTGTGACCGACAGCGGTACAGGTACACGCAGCAGCACTGCGCGCCAGCGCATTGCAGGCATTGCCAGCGGAGATGAAGGCTGGTATGCACAGACTGCGCAGAAGGTGAGGCAGTACACGGAAGACCTGAAAGCGACGGACGATCTTAGAGACTTTGACCGGCTGAACCAGTGGATGGACGCTGACCCGAAGCACCGGGAGCTTGTGACGCTGATGCGCATTGGCACCGGCGGGCAAAGCTATGCCGAGAAAAACAACGCCATGCAGCCCCAGAGCGTGAGCGGTGCTGCAGCCAGAGCAGCAGTGCCGGAAAAGAGTGCGGGCAGGCGGGACTACACCGATGCGGAACTGCTGGCAAAGGGATACAGCCGCAAGGAAATCAGCGAAGCGCGGCAGTACATTGCCGACTTTGATGCCCTGCCTGCAGGAAAGCGTGCAGCGCGGCGCGCGGCCAATACCATTGGCGGTATTGGAGACACGGTGGCATCCTCGGTTTTTCTGGCGGGTGAGACCGGCGTACAGAGCGCAAAGAATGCAGCAGCGACCAGTGGAAACTGGAAGCAGCTGCAGCAGGATGTACAGAGCGACGACCGGCAGCAGGAGCTGCTGCGCCTGATGACCGGCGGAAAGACACGGTATGCAGCACGGGACAACACGCTGCAGCTGGCACAGAGCAGCGGTGCAATGGCCAGTGCCCCGGCGGCACAAACAACGCAGAGCGATGCCTACACGGATGCAGAGCTGATCGAGAAAGGTTACACGCAGCAGGAGATCGACAACATGCGGGCGCGCATTGCCGGAACGGAAGTGCATGACAGCGTAGACCCAGAGAAGAGCTTTGGTTACCAGCTGTACAAGCGCGGGCAGGATCTGACCGCAGCTGCACAGTCGGGCCTTAGCCCCATTGCAAAGCAGGCGCTGGGCATTGTGAGCAGTGCGGGCGAGAACCTTGCGGTGGCGGCTATTGACCCGGCATGGGTGCTGCCGGTGCTGAGTGCGCAGGGCGGTGCGGAAGCCATGGGCCAGAGCATTGAAAAAGGCGAGAGCGCAGGCAAGACGCTGGCCGGGGGCCTTGCAAAATTTGGCGCGGGCTGGGCCATCAACAGTGTGGGCGCAGCTGACCTTGCAAAGACCATGGGCGCAGACTACGCAAAGGATACGCTGGCAGGCAAACTGGCGGACATGGTGCGCAGCGTGGCAGCGGACGGCACGCTGGCACAGCGGTACCCGGCGGTGGCAAATGCCATCTCCGGCGGCGTGGACAATGCCATGCAGGCCTTTGTGGAGACCTATGCAGACAAGGCTATTGATGCGACGCTGGGCGACAGCGAAGCGGCGGCAGACCTGTTTAAAAGCGACACCTTTTTAACGGCGCTGGAAAGCGGCCTGACGGGCGGTGCATCCGGTGCCTTGGGCGGTGCTGTGGGCACAGGGCTTGCAAAGGCGAACGGCGGCGATGCCAGCATTGTGGGTAATGTGAAGCGGGCATACTACGAAGGACAGGTGGAACGGGCACGGCAGGCATTGCAGGACGAAGTGCGGGCACAGGAGCCGGGAACGGCGATGCAGCAGACACCGGAAGAAGCTGCGGCAGGCACCCGACAACCTGCGGCTGCTACGCAGGAAACGGTGCAGCCGGAAGTGACGGGGACGACAAGCGGATTTGCGACCATGCAGGATACTGCGCCGATGGTACAGAGCGAAAACCCGGCTGTGCAGCAGCTTGCCGCAGCTGTGCAGGATGGGCAGCTTACGAGCAAGACCATCAACCTATTTACACCGAATGCGGCCAATGAAGCGAACCGCGCTGCTTTTGCGGAAGAATACGGTATTGAGCTGCCGGAAACGGCAGCAAAGACCCGGCAGGTATTGCGGGAAATGACAACACAGCAGCGGGCAGCACAGGCACCGGCCACAGCTACCGAAAATGCGACAGTTGAAGCACAAAAAACGGCCGCAATTGTAGAAAGAATGGAAGCTGACAGATCTGCGCAGCAGGCACAGACGGAAAGTGAACTGGGCCGGAGCGGAGCTGCCGTGGAGAACACCGGGGAAAGGGTGGAAAGCGGCCCGGCAGAACAGTCTGGCAGGATGCGGGAAACTTACGGCCTTGAACAGCAGAGCCTGACCACAAAGCAGCGGGAGGTGCAGCAGGAGCTGACCCGATGGCAGGTATCGGATGGGGCAAGTGCGACCATCAGCAGGAATATGCCGACAGAAATTGGAGATGCCGGGCGGTATGCGGCTGCAGCCAGCAGCCTGTACCGGCTGGGACAGATGGAAGATGTGCACACCTTTGACAAGGCTATGGAGCTGGCGCAGGGAATGAGCGGCCTTGCTGTGAACACCGATTACGTGCTGGCACAGGACGGCGGACGGGAAGCGCTGCAGCTGGCATGGCTGCAGGGACACGGAGAACTGGAAGCCGGAAAGATGCAGCGCGCAAGCCTTGGCGGAAGGCTGACGGCGGAAAGCACCAGCGGCAGCGGCCGGGTGCTGTATAAGGGAACGATGCGCACGGCAAACGAGGTGGGCACGCAGCTGATCGAACTGAATGCGAAGGCCACGAACACCGATGCGGTGCTGAAAACGGTACTGCAGGGCAACGACCGGGTGAGGGCTTATGTGGACACCGAGACGGCGCGCATTTTCTTCAGCGACCGGGCCGAGGATGCGTTTGGCACGATCTTGCACGAGGACTACCACTGGTACAACTCACTGGATGCAGAGGGTGCGCAGGCACTGCAGCAGCATGCACTGGAATTTCTGGCAAAGAGCGAGGGCTTTGAAGGCATTGACGAGATGATCCGGGGGAAGCTTTCCGACTATGCACGGCAGGGGCTGAGTTACGAGGAAGCCGCAGAAGAACTTGTGGCGGACGCATGGCGCGGCATCTTCAGCGATGAAACGAGCTTTAAGCGCTGGGTGGAGTTCCAGCGCGGGCAGGCTGAAAAGAACGCAGGCAAGGCAGGCGGCATCCACAAGGTGATGACCAAGGTGAAGGAGCTTTTGAGCGACATCGTGAGCCGCGCAAAGGAAGTGCTGGCAAGAGACCCGGAGAACAAAGCCGCCCTGAAAGCACAGCGCCTTGCGGCGGCAGAAAAGCGGGTGCTGCAGGACGAATACTTTGCCCATGCGGAGAGGGCTATGGACAGCCTGCGCGCCGCAAAAGAAAACGCCGCAGCCCTTGAGAACAAGGGCGCGGCGGAAGGGACAAGGTTTGAAATCAAGAAAGATGCCGAGGGAGAAACTTACATTCAGATCGACGAGGATATTCTGAAAGGAATCCCGCAGGAAAACTGGAAATCGGTAGTCAAGCAGGCAATCAGAGAGCGTTTCCCGGATGGCTTTGTAAGAAACGGCTGGACAATTCTGAACAGCAAAGATGGACGCAATGAGTTTGTCTGGTCGAAGTATTCAAAGGCATTACAGTGGGAAAATGCCACAGCGTATGCGGACAAGATGCGCATGGCTGCCAATCTTGATGAAATCATTGAAACTGCGGATGAAGTGTACCGCGAGCCCGCAAATCACAAAAATGCGGAAGCCTTCAACCGCGGAAGAATTAAAATCCGCGTGGGCGAAAATGTGTATGAGGCAGATGTGCTGACAGCCATCAAACCGGATACACGGGAGATTTTTTATGATATTGTTAACATCAAAGAAACAAAAATAAAGCCCTCCGGTGGTACCCACGTAGAATCCGAAGATTCAAGGAGTAGATTGCCGGAGAGCTTTACGGAGACCTTCGGCAAAGCCCACATGGAATCCGAAGATTCTGGGAGCAGCGGGTCGAAGATCTCTAACCAAAGTATAGCACAGGAAACCGCTGAAAACAAGGGAAATGACGGGACGTTGAAGAAAAACGTACGATATCAGTTGAGCGAGGCAGACGAGCTGACGAAGCTGCGCGACGAACAGCAGCAGCTGGACGAGCAGCGGCGGGAGCTGAAGGAAGAACGCAGTGCCTGGCTGGGAAGCGACGCCGTGAAAGAGATCGAGGCGAAGAAGAAGGCACTGGGGATTTTTTCCGCAGAAGCAAAAGCCTACCGGGACAGCGAAGAATACCAGAATTATCTTGCAAAGCGCAAAGACTACAATGCCCGTATGGCGCAGCTGGAAGACCAGAGCGCTGTGCTGAACGGCCGGATCAAAGGGGCCAGTGCCCGGATGCAGCAGCAGAACGCAGAAAAAGGCAAAGCAGAACAGGCGGTATATGATGCCAAGGCCGAAGCCCACGGCGGAAAGGCAGAATACCGCCGCGTACTGGCAAAAGAACGGTTTGGCACGACAGAGGACTTCAGACGAGCCGGGTACATTCTGCCGGACGGCCAGATGCTGGACTTTGCCCAGAATGACCGAACCCGAGATACCGATCACCGGGAGATCATGAGCGTGTTCGGTTCGGCAGAGGTGAAAAATGGAACGGAAGCGCTGAACGAATTTCTGCTGGACGGCAATGTGCGCGTGATGGCTGAAGCACCGGGAGTGGATCTCTCGGCAGACACAGCACCCACCACGCAGCAGCTGGAACAGATCTGGCGAATGGTGCAGGAGCTGGGCGGCGAGAAACGGCAGTTCACACTGGACATCTCCACAGCAGACGGTCGGGTGGCAGCCGGCAAGGAATACAGCGGACGTGTGGATGCTGACCGCGTAGTGCGGGAGATCCGGGAATATTACCAGACCGGTGAACTGGCACAAGAAAGCGACCTTGCAAAGTTCCGCTATCAGCTGGCAGAGCAGGCCAGCCGTGACGCGAAGCGGAACGACCAGCAGATGGCAAGCCGCACCATTGCGGACAAGGCTGCAGCACTGGACACCTTGAGCCAGTTCTTTGGGCTGACACGGGGTGTGAAGGTGAGCCGGACAGCCATTGAAGGACTGGCCAGCCGCTGGGCAAAGGCGAACGGCAGTAAGGCGAACCGGGCCAAGCTTGCGAGGGAGACCGAGGTACTGGTGGACTACCTGAAAGCCGACGGTGCGGACATGGAAAAAGCCAATGCGCTGGCCGAAACGCTGGCGGGAGAAATTCTGGACGGGGCAGTTTACCGCAACAGTGAGCTGTGGGACGAATACCCGGAACTGCACAAGCTGGAATATACCGTGAACAGAAGCGGACAGGCAAAGGCAGAACTGGTGAAAGCATACGGCAGCTGGAGTGAAGCAGTGGCCGAAGCGCGCAGGCACGGCGTGACCTTGCGGCAGGCCGAAAGCGTGCGGGACGGCAACCCGGCACAGCAGTACGAAAGCGTGATCAACGACAACCGCGCTGTGGACGGCACCAGCGACGGTGCAAAGGCATTGTGGAAAGCTGCAGCGCAGCAGGCGGGTGTGGATGGTGCAATGAGCATGGAAAGCACCGAGTGGCTGAATGTGCTGATGAACCTGCACGATGCCATCAAGCCTGCGACTATGAGCCGGTTTGCAGACGATGCAGAGTATGAGGATGCAAAGATCGAACTGGCGGGTCGGATCATCGGTGACATTATGGCGACACCGGAGATGACTGACGCGCAGGCGATCTTTGAGGGCATCCAGCGACACAATATGGATGTGGCAAGAGCCGCAGCAGGCAGCAAAGAACGTGCTGCAGAGGTGGCAAAGGAACTGCGCGGCGTACAGAAAGCACAGCAGCGGGAGTTTGGCCGCAGAATGCAGGAAAACCGGCGCACTGCAAACCAGAACACCGAAGTACAGCAGATGGCCGAACTGCAGCGGCAGAACGCAAGAGCGGAAAAGCTGCTGGACCAGAACCTTGAAACCTTTGGTGTGGATGTTTCCAATGTGGGCAACCTGAACGAAAAGCTGACAGTGCTGCGGGAAAGCTATGAGCGGGAAATGAAGCAGGAAGTGAAACGCCTGAAGGCCGAGCGGCAGGAAATGCTGGATGAAGCAAAGCTGTGGTATCGGGAACGCATGGGAGAACTGCGGGAGGAAAATGCAGATCTGAGTATGCGGCTACGGGAAGAGCAGCGGCGCGCGGACAAGGCGGAATACAGCCTGATCGTGCAGGAAAATGAGATCATGGAATGGGAGGCGGATAACGAACGTAAGCGGGCCGCATGGGAGCAGAAACAGGCGCAGCGGAATGCCCTTGCCATTGAAACAGCCCGACAGCAGCGGGACGAAGATATTGCCGTTGCGAAGGCAGTAGCGGAAAAGCGAGTGCAACGGGCGCGGGATGCACGGAAGATGGATGAGCTGAAACGCAGCATCCGGCAGAACGCGGCACAGCTGAACCAGATGCTGCTGCGGCCCAGCAAGGACAAGTATGTACAGCCGGGGCTGATCGATGCGGCAGCACAGGCGGCAAAGCTGGCGGACATGACCATTCTGAACGAACGGGCCGTGAACCAGCTGACGAGGCTGCAGGACCGGATCCGGCAGAGTGCGGGCAGCGAGAACAGCCCCAACGCCATGACCGAAGAATGGAAGCAGACCGGCGTGGATACCCTGATACAGACACTGCGGGACGACCTGCAGACGACAAAGGACGCAAAGCTGACCAAACTGCACGAGCAGCTGGCCGAGGCAGAAGTTTTACCGGACAGCGAGAAAGCATGGGCACTGCAGGAACGGCTGCGCAAACGTATCAAGGAGACGGAGAACCGCACCTATCTGCCCATGACGGTGGATCAGATGCGGATGCTGAAGGCTATTACCAGCTCGACGCTGCATGTGATCCGCAATGCAAACAAGACGGTGAGTCTTGCAAAGGCTGAAGAAGTGAGCGCAATCGCAGAAGGCGCAGCCAGCGAGGTGAATGCCAGCAAGGGCAACCACCCCGGCGGAAAGCTGGACGGCGTGCACAATCTGCTGACAAAGTATCAGTTGGATATGTTGGGCGCGGAGCGGGTGTTCCGTATGCTGGGCGGCTACGCGAAGAACGGCCAGATGGAAAAGATGGCCCAAATGCTGAACGACGGCCAGTACCGGCAGACGAAGATCACCGTGGAAGGCGAAAAGCTGTTTGCCAACGTGACCGGAAAAGAACACGTGAAGGAAATGCAGAACTTTGCAGGCCCGGGCGCAGACCTTGTGGACGTGGGCCTGACCGATGTGAAGGGAAAGAAAGCCGAACTGACCCATGCACAGCTGTGTAGTTTGTACATGCACCTGCACAACACCGACAGCCTGAACCACCTGATGAACGGCGGACTTGTGATTCCGGATGCAAAGCTGTACAACAAAGGTGACATTGAGCAGGCTTACCAGAAGGGACAGACCGTACATCTGGGAATGCTGACGGATGCGGACGGGACCCCGACAGCGGATAGCATCCTGCAGACGGTGGAAGCGGCCATGACTGACTATGACCGGGCATGGTGCGCGGACATGAAGGAGTTCTTCGACAACTACACCGCGAAGCTCATCAACGAGACGAGCCTGCAGCTGGTGGGCTACCAGCGGGCAACCGTGAAAAACTACTACCCCATTGCGGTGGATAAATCGGTGCTGGCGACCCAAATCGACGGCCTGAATCTGGACGCGACCATTGAGGGACGCGGTTTCCTGAAGAACCGCGTGAAGAGCGGACAGCCCATTTTGCTGGAAGAATGCGCAAATGTGGTGCAGCGAAGTCTGCGGGATACGGCAGACTATGCGGGGCTTGCGGCACCTATCCGGGACGTGCAGAAGATCCTGAACAGCGGCGTGGAGACGCGGGAAGGCCTGAAAAACCTCAAGAATGGTATTATCAAAGAACAGTGGGGCGGGGACGCGGTGAACTACATTGACAATCTGCTGAAGGACTTGCAGAAGAAATCGCGACAGAGAAAGAGCACCCTGCAGTGGCTGGGAAACCTGAGCAGCAAATACGCAGGCGCAGTGCTGACGCTGAACCCGGGCGTTGCGCTGGCGCAGGCAGCGTCTTTGCCCACGGCAGCTGCGGTGTTGGGCGGCGACACCATGGCGGCAGTGGTACCCTTTGTGAAGAACCTTTCGCCCAAGGCGCGGACAGCGCTGGAAACGGAGATCAAAGAGCACGGAGACGTGCTGCTGGACTGGCGCAAGCGCGGCAGCCAGAACGGAGAACTCGCCAGCATCGGCAAGCAGAAAACGCTTGCCGAAAAGGGCATGGACAAGCTGCCGAACTGGCTGACCGGCTGGATCAACGGCATGGACGAAGTGACCGTGGCGGCACTGTGGGAAGGCAGCAAGCGGTATGTGCAGAACCACACGGCGGAATTTGAGGGCGCGGAGGTGACCGGAAGCCCGGCCTACTGGGAAGCGGTGAACCGCACCTATCAGAAGGTAATCGAGCAGACCCAACCCAACTACACCGTGATGCAGCGGGCTGGCATCCAGCGCAACCCGGACGGCATGGCAAAGGCACTGACCATGTTTACCACCCAGCGCTTCCAGAATTACGGCATTCTGGCGGACGCAGTGGGCGACTACAAGGCACAGGCGGAGCGGTACAGGGCTGAAAGCAGCGCGGAGAATAAAGCGGAAGTACAGCGGGCAGGGCAGCAGCTGCGCCGGGCAGTGGCAAGCCAGACCGTGCAGACCGTGACTTTTGCGCTGATGAAGATGAGCGTGGGATTTGTGCTGCACCGGTGGAAGGACCTGCAGGACGAAAACGGCGACATGACCCTGAAAAGTCTTTTGAAACGGCTCGGAGAACTGTGCATGGAAAGCTTTGCAGGCACGGGGCTGTACGGAAGTGAAATTTACGGCTTTGCCAGCAACGCGGTGACCGGAAACGACTACGATGTGGTGAGCGCGGCGAACCTGGGACTTGTGAACGAATTTGCGGCTGCGGCCGGAAAGTTTGCCTATGAGCTGCGGAAGGACATCGGCGGCATGGACGAGGATGAAGCGGAAAAGCATGACCGGAAGCTGTGGACGCTGGCCGGAAACGTGGTGGAAGCGGGATTGCAGGCGCTGGGCGTGCCCTACGCGAACGGAAAGAAGTTTGTGGAAGCGGCAGCAGGCTGGTACGGAACCCTGCAGGACTGGAAGAAGAGCGGTAAATACGGCAACTTTGACAGCCTGCCCCAAAGCGCCACCGGCCAGTATGACCGGCTGTACAACGCCTATGCCGGCGGCGACAGCGACGAAGCAAAGGCCGCAGTGGAGAAGCTGAACGCTATGGTGGAAGCGGGAACCATTGCGGAAAACAAAATGTACAGCCAGCTGAAGAGCCGCCTTGTAAAGTACGACGTGCGGGTGCGGCAGGCTGCTGAAGAGCAGAATGCAGGAAACGACCAGAAGCGGTACGAGCTGGAAAACGAGATGATCGAACAGCTGAGCAATGTGCTGGGCCTGCCAAAGGGAAAGCGCGGGGATGTGGTGGACTGCGTGACCGGCGCGGTGAACCAGCTGGCCGAAAAGCAACTGAAGGGCGACAACGCCAGCGTGACAGATGACCTTGTGGAAGCTGTGGACAGTTGGGACGCAGGTGCTGTGCAGGAAGAATATGACAGGCTGGCGAAGGCGGGCAAGAGCGCGACGACACTTAAAAGCAAGATCACTGAGACGGCAAAGCCGGAATACCTTGCGGGCAGTGATGCAGACCGGCAGCAGATGGAAGAAATGCTGTTGGCGCTCAAGGACGCGGACGGCAAAGAGTTGTACACAGAGAAAAACTTTGCCCAGTGGGTGGAGGAGGCCGAAAAGGAAGCAGAGAAGGAACCGGAACCGGACCCGTATGCGGAAGTGAGGTAAGAAAAGAAAAATCCCCCGGCGTGATGATTTCACACCGGGGGATTTGTATATGTGGTTCTTTTGAAATGGAAAAGTTTGAAAAAAGTCCGCAGTGTTATTACGGACTTTTGTGTGATAGGCTGAGAAGGACGGAAGGAGGCAGCGGGATGCGGGTAAAAATTATTCGGAAAAACTTTGGCGGTGTGGAGTTTGGCCCGGAGATGCGGGTGCTGCATCTGGGCGGGCAGAGCAGCGCCAATGTGGAAAGGCTGAAGTTTGAGCTGCCGCAGGAGTGGGCCGGATGTGCCGTGACGCTGCACATCCAGCGGCAGGACGGCACACTGCCGACACCGATCCTGCTGGACGAGGAGCACAGCGCAGCGGTGGGTAAGGAATTTACCGCCAGTCCCTGCGGAAGCTGGATGCTGCTTGCTCTGGGTGAGGACGGATACCGGGCGCTGACCCGACCGGCCCGGTATGACTGTTATGAAACACTGAACACAGACGGCGATGCAGAGATCAGCCCGACGCAGTACGAGCTTTTTGTGGCGCGGGTGCTGAGATATGCGACCGAGGCACAGGAAAGCGCAAAGGAAGCGCGGAACGCGGCCGCAGCAGCAAAGCAGGACGCAGACATTGCAGCGACAGCCGGATTGGACGCGGCAAAGGCGGCAAAAATGGCACAGGAAGCGGCGGGCAGCGCCCAGGGCGATGCGGAGCGGGCGCAGCGGGCTGCAGACCGTGCCGAGAATTTTGCGCCGCCCGAAGATGGCCCGGTGGTAAGTGTGAACGGCAAGGGCGGCAATGTGGTGCTGGGAGCTGAAGATGTGCGCGCTGTGCCGCAAAAGAGCGCCGGATACCTGAAAAAAGCCGCTGCTCAGGGCCGCACGCTGGTGCTGACCCGCGGAGATGGAAGCACGGAGACCCTGCAGCTGCAGGACAGCAACGGCGTGCTGGGCAGCTTTGTATTGGAACTGCAGCCGGAAGGGTGGGTGGATTCCGGCCGGGGAGATCACCCGCTGAAAAACGAGGCGGCACTGGAAATGAGCCGGGAACTGTTTTTGCCCTCCGGCACGGTACTGCCGGAAAGCGGTGACGCAGCCGAAGCAGCGCAGATGGCGTACTTCTGCGAGACACGGGACGGAAGCGTAGTGTTCTATGCGAAAGAAAAGCCGACCAAAAGCATAAAGGTGCAGACGGTGATCTACGGCACAGCGGCGGACATCAGCACGCTGGATCTGGCGACGGACGAAGAGTTTGAAGCCATGATGAAGGAACTGGATGAGAACTGACAGGAGAAAAAAAGATGGCAGACTACAACGAAGACCATGCCGCGAAGCTGAAACACCTGTACAAGGTGGCGGTAAAACAGAACGAAAAAGCCAAAGCCCTTACCCAGAGGGTGGCGGATCTGGAAGCGGCTGGCGGGCAGGCCAACAAGATCGAGAGCATCAAGGTGAACGGCACGGCACAGGCCATTGGCGCAGACAAGAGTGTGAACATTACTGTTCCCACCAAGACCAGCCAGCTGAATAACGACAGCGGCTACCAGACCAGCACGCAGGTGTCGGATACCGTTGCCAAGGCGGTGGCGGCGGCAGACCACCTGAAGCGCAAGGTGGTGGCATCTGCAGCAGCAATCAGCACGAGCGCTGCGGATGCGGCGCAGTACATTTACATGGTGCCCAAGGGCACCGGCAAGGATGCGGATAAGTACGATGAGTACATGGTGATCGACGGTGTACTGGAAAAGGTGGGCGGCTGGGAAGTAGACCTGACCGGCTATGTGAAGAAAGAGACCGGCAAGGGGCTATCTACCAACGACTTTACCACGGAGGAAAAGAACAAGCTGGCAGGCCTTGTGCTGGCGACGGATGAAGAAGTGGATGCCATGCTGAAAGAGATCTACGGAGGAGGCGCGTAATGGGCGTGCTGAGCATTCTGGCGGGACTGCGAAAAACTGCGGTCTGCGTACAGAAAGAGCTGGCAGAGATCGCCACGGCGTGCGCAGATGCGGCAAAGGCTTTGGACGAGGGCAAGGCGGACAGTGTGCCGCTGCATGAGATCACCATACCTTCAGAGGGATGGGAAAAGGACAGCAGCGGAAACTACCGGCTGAATATGGACATTCCCGGACTGACAGACGAGGACACGGTGAATGTGCTCATTGACCCGCACGAGCTGGGCGCAAAGGAAGAAGATCTTGTTGAGACGCAGAGCAGCACGGACACGTTGACGCTGATCGCAAGGGCCGTGCCGACAGCAGCGCTGAAAGCATATTACTACAAAGTGAAAGGAGATATTCTTGTGGCAGTTGGATCTGTGGTATTGCCGGGAAAGAAATACACTCTCCCCGCCGCCACCACCACCACGCTTGGCGGTGTGAAGGTTGGCAGCGGTCTGAAGGTCGCTGCGGACGGAAAGCTGAGCGCCGATGCTCAGAAATACACTCTCACCGCCGCCACCACCACCGCACTGGGCGGCGTGAAGGTTGGCAGCGGTCTGAAGGTCACTGCGGACGGAAAGCTGAGCGCCGATGCTTTAGCGGCGTATCCGGTCGGCAGCATCTACCAGAGCACCAACTCCACCAGCCCTGCCGCCCTGTTTGGCGGCACATGGGAGCAGATCGCATCGGAGCG
>CAJMQZ010000003.1 GCA_905215595.1 uncultured bacterium | reverse complement strand
TGCCAGCTGGTGGAAAAAATTTTTAAGGAGGAGCCAGATGAATAAGTATTTTGCATTGCGAAAAACAAACCGGATGCGTACCAAGTTGCTGACTGAAAAAAGTCAGGAGCAGCTTAAAGAAGTGATTCGTTATCTTCGCCGGGTCAGCTGGGACTTCTGTGGTATCGAACTTGTGCGCAGCGATTTGCTTGATATTGCAATCCAAGCCAACAAGGAAAATCAGGAACTGTTTCATTCGATTTCGGACGCAAAGACCTTTGTGGAAGAGGTCAAGCCAAGCTTGAAAACACTGAGAGCCGGAGATTACTTCTGGTATGTTGCACCGCTGTATTTCTTTTTTGGGTGGGGCATTGAGGGATTGCTGCTTTATCCGATTATTGGAGAGTGGGTCTTTGAGCTTTCGGTAGGCTATCTGATGCAGTTAGCTGTTGCATTGACCGCGTTTTGCATACTGTTCCGCCGGATGATGGAGCAGGTGGGTTTTCCTCCACGGGAACACTGGCTCAAATACATCGCTTGGATGGTGCTATATATCGTAGTGCTGTATGGGACAGGCTGGTTCTTTAACCAAATCGCGGGCAATCTCGTGTTGCTGCGGCTTCCGAATCTTCGCTATTCGCTCTTTTGCCTGCTTCTGGGTGCGGGGCTGTATGCGGTACATTTCTGGAGATATGGAAAAGATTCGCGTCTGAGTGCTCGCATATAAAGTAAAAAGCGACTTCGCTGCACTGTGCATAACAGTGCGACGGAGCCGCATACCTTATTAGGTAGTTGCCGACTTAACTGAAAGCTCTGAGATGACAGTCTCTGGGCTTTTTTGTTGCATGAATATAAAAACACATAGCCGCAAATTTGCAGGAAAAAGCGCTTTTGCCTCGTGTTACAAGGTGAAAGCGCTTTACAATTTTGCAAAAAGGATGCGACTAATCATGAAACGATTCCACCGCCGCTGTCGGCGGCTATGTATTCTGGCAGCGCTGCTTGTGCTGCTGGTGCTGTTTCTGCGGCAGAACGTTCTGCTGGATACAGCCAGCCGACACGCGATCTTACTGGATGCCCAAAGCGGGCGGGTGCTGGCGCAGAAACGTGCTGATGAGCGTACTGCACCGGCATCCCTGACAAAAATGATGACCGTACTGCTGGCCATTGAGGCAGAGCCCGATCTGGATAAACAGGTAACACTGCCGGAGGATATTTTTCCGGCCTTGCAGACCGAAAACGCCTCCATGGCGGGCTTTGTGCCCGATGAGACTGTCACGGTGCGTGACCTACTCTATGGTGCGATGCTGCCCTCCGGCGCAGAATGCTGTGAGGCGCTGGCGCGGCTGGTGAGCGGCAGTGAGGACAACTTTACCGCACTGATGAACCAAAAGGCCGCAGAGCTTGGCATGAAGAACACCCATTTTACAAATGCGACCGGCCTGACCGACACTGAGCACTATTCCAGCGCGGCAGATATGGCAAAGCTTTTGCAGGCAGCGCTGCACAATACGACCTTCCGCACAATTTTTACAACCGAGCACTACACCACTAATGCGACTGCACAGCACCCGGAAGGCGTTTCGCTGACCAGCACACTGCTGGGCAAGCTGGACGGAACAGAGCTTCCGACGGGAACGCAGATCGAAGGCGGCAAAACAGGGTATACCGCCGCCGCAGGGCTGTGTCTGGCCAGCCTTGCCACCGTGAACGGAAAAGAGTACATCCTTGTTACGCTTGCCGCGCCCGGAGACCACGGGACGGAGCAGTACAATATCCGCGATGCAGTGCATGTGTACCGGAAACTAGCGGATAAAAAATAACCGCGCTACACAGGGCTCGCCTTGCAAACCGGGTGCTCCGGCGGTACAATAGGGACATTCTATCATGGAAAAGGATGTTTGACTATGCGAGACGAAGCCATTGATCTGTGCGGACAGGTGGATTTTACCCGTACCGATGCCATGCCGCTGCTGGAGCGGGATACGCAGTTCCGCTTTGCCTGTGCGGGCTGCGGCAACTGCTGCCGCGGGCGGGAGGATATCGTGCTGTCCGGGTATGACTTGTGGCGTATTGCTGCCCGGCTGCGTCTGTCGCCGCAGATCGTAGCCCGGGGTTATTGCCGCAGCAGCATTGGCAGGGTGAGCCATTTACCGGTGCTGCGGCTTGCCCCGGTGAAGGAAAACCGCAACAACTGCCCCTTTCTGACCGAAAACCACTGCGCCATCCATGAGGCGGAGCCGCTGGTTTGCGCACTGTATCCGCTGGCGCAGGAGATCAGCCGGGCAGGGGAGGTACACTATTTTTTGCAGCCCACCGGCTGCGGCGGGCAGGTGATCGAAGCAAGGGTGCAGGATTACCTTGCCCGCTACGATGTGCCCGCCCGGGAAGCCATTGACGTGCGCTGGGCACAGACCTGCATGGCGCTGGAAGATACCGTGGAGCGGTTAGAAGAAGTGTTCAGCCCGGTGCTGGTGCGCCGGATGCAGGCTAAGCTCTGGCAGGCGCTGTATTTTGGTTACGATTATGCGCAGGACTATCTGCCGCAGCTGGAAGCAAACTTGCAAACGCTGGACACAGAACTGCGCAAACTGACGGAGTATCAGAAAAAACGAAATAATAGTTCGAAATAATTGATAGATGACTTTACTTGAATCGATAATTAAGGCCGTTTTCGGGTAAAAGTGGATTGTTTTGCCAGCGATTCTGTGCTATACTTCACGAGTGTAAAGCGAACCTTGTTTGATCCGCTTACAATATCGGCCCGGAGTGCGGCGTCCTGTTGGCTGCAAGGGCTGGAGATAGAGGAGATCATCAATATGCGTAAAATCACTCGTCGGTCCTTCCTGACTGCTGCCGCTGCCTGCGGTGCTGCAGCTGCTCTTTCTGCCTGCGGCGGTTCTTCCTCCGCATCTTCTGCGGCAGCATCCTCCACGGTTGCTTCTGCATCGGTCGCTGCGGCTTCCAACGGAGAAAAGTTCACCGTTGGCATCTGCCAGCTGGTGCAGCACGCTGCACTGGATGCCGCTACGCAGGGCTTTGAGGACGCCCTGACCGCTTCCTTTGGCGAGAACGTCACCTTCGACTTCCAGAATGCACAGGGCGATTCCGCTACCTGCGCCACCATCGCCAACGGATTTGTTTCCTCCGGCGTGGCACTGATTATGGCAAATGCTACCCCTGCTCTGCAGGCTGCACAGGCTGCTACCAACACCATCCCCATTCTGGGCACTTCCGTTACCGAGTATGGCGTGGCACTGGGGCTGGATAACTTCTCCGGCACCGTGGGCGGCAACGTCTCCGGCACCTCCGATCTGGCACCGCTGGATCAGCAGGCAGACATGGTCGTGGAGTGGATGCCCGAGGTCAAGAAGGTCGGCCTGCTGTACTGCTCTGCCGAGGCTAACAGCCAGTATCAGGTAGACGAAGTGCAGAAGTATCTGGAGGCCAAGGGTGTGACTGCTACTCAGTACGCTTTCTCGGATTCCAACGATCTGTCCTCCGTCTGCCAGAAGGCTGCGGACGAGAACGATGCACTGTATGTGCCCACCGATAACACCGTTGCCGCCAACACCGGCATCGTGGACGGCATCTGCCGCCCGGCTAAGAAGCCTGTGTTCGCCGGTGAGGAGGGCATCTGCTCCGGCTGCGGCGTGGCCACCCTGTCCATCAGCTACTACGACTTGGGCTATACCACCGGTGAGATGGCAGTCAAGATCCTGAACGGTGAGAGCGATATCTCCACCATGCCCATCGAGTACACTGATGTGACCAAAAAGTACAATAAGGCTGTCTGCGATGACCTTGGCCTGACTGCACCGGAAGGCTATGTAGAAATCGAAGCCTGATAACGGCAAAACTGGAACAATAGAAAAATAGCGGAGAAGAGTGAATTCTTGCTCTTCTCCGCTTTCCCGTATCAAAGCGGGAGATAAAAAAGTGTAACGTTTAGGAGGAAATTGTTTTGGAGATCATTGCAAGACTTGCAAACCTGCCGGGCGCTTTACCGGGTGCCTGTGCGCAGGGGCTTATCTGGGGTATCATGGCCATTGGCGTGTACCTGACCTACCGTATTCTGGATGTAGCCGACCTGACCGTGGACGGCAGCTTCGGTACCGGCGGCGCGGTGTGCGTCATGTGCCTGCTTTCCGGCATGAATGTCTGGGCAGCATTGCTGGTGGCTGTGCTGGCCGGCCTTGCTACCGGCCTTGTCACCGGCCTGCTGCACACCTTTATGGGCATTCCCTCCATTCTGGCCGGTATTCTGACCCAGCTGGCACTGTATTCCATCAACCTGAAGATCATGGGCAAGGCCAACCAGTCCATCAACGTGGATAAGTACGGCCTGCTCATCTCCCTGCGCTGGGTCAAGGAATTTGCCCTGCACAACCCCATCATCATGGTCATCCTTGTTACGGCGGTTGTTATCGGGGTGCTGTACTGGTTCTTCGGTACGGAGCTGGGCTGCGGCATCCGCGCTACCGGCTCTAACCCTGCCATGTCCCGCGCACAGGGCATCAACACCAACTTCAACATCGTGCTGGGTCTGGCTGTCTCCAATGCGCTGGTGGCACTGTCCGGTGCGCTGCTCAGCCAGTATCAGGGCTTTGCAGATGTGGGCATGGGACGCGGTGCTATCGTCATCGGTCTGGCTGCTGTCATCATCGGCGAGGCCGTGTTTAGCCGCATTTTCCACAACTTTGCCCTCAAGCTGGCCTCTGTTTCCATCGGTGCTATCATCTACTATATCGTCATTCAGCTGGTGCTGACGCTGGGCTTTGATGCAAACCTGCTCAAGCTGCTCAGTGCCTCCGTGGTGGCGGTGTTCCTTGCTGTGCCGTACTGGAAGGGCAAATACTTCTCGAAGCCGGTCAAAAAGGCAAAGGAGGATGCAAAAAATGCTTGAGATCCAAAATGTTTCCAAAACCTTCAATGCGGGTACGGTGAACCAGAAAACCGCCCTGAATGGCCTCAATCTGAGGCTGAACGAGGGCGATTTTGTCACCGTCATTGGCGGCAATGGTGCGGGAAAATCCACCATGCTGAATGCCGTGGCCGGTGTGTGGCCGGTGGACGAGGGCAAAATTTTGATCGACGGTGTGGATGTCACCCGCCTAAGCGAGCATCAGCGCGCTGCTTACATTGGCCGCGTGTTTCAGGATCCCATGACCGGCACTGCCGCCACCATGCAGATCGAGGAAAATCTGGCGCTGGCAGCCCGACGCGGCAAGCGCCGCACCCTGCGCATCGGCATCACCAAGGCAGAGCGGGAGCAGTACCGCGAGTTGCTCAAGACCCTTGATCTGGGCCTTGAGGATCGCCTGACCGCCCGCGTGGGACTTCTTTCCGGCGGTCAGCGGCAGGCGTTGACCCTGCTGATGGCTACCATGAATAAACCCAAGCTCCTGCTGCTGGACGAGCACACCGCTGCACTGGACCCCAAAACGGCGCTGAAGGTGCTTACCCTTTCGGCACGCATCGTGGAGGAGAACCACCTGACCACCATGATGATCACCCACAACATGAAGGATGCCATCAAATACGGCAACCGCCTCATCATGATGCACGAGGGTCATATCATCTACGATGTGGCAGGGGAGGAAAAGCAGAAGCTGCACGTCTCCGACCTGCTGGCCAAGTTCCAGATCGCCAGCGGCGGCGAGTTTGCCAACGACCGCATGATCTTGTCCTGAAGAGGGATTGCGATGAGAAAACTTTGGAAACGAGCAGCGGCGCTGGTCGTCAGCGCTGCATTGGTCGGTGCGATGCTTCCCAGTGCATTCTCGGAAGAAGCAACGGATGCGGTGGAAGCAAAACTTACAACGATGACTTTGCGGGAAAAGGTTGGGCAGCTGTTCTGGGTGCGCCCTGAAACGCTGGACTTTTCACTGAATCCTGAAAAAAAGACGCTGACGCAGACCATGCGGCAGAATCTGGAACAGTATCCGGTGGGCGGCATCGCAGTTTTTAAGAAGAACATTCAGGACGAGAACCAGCTTTCCTCCTTGATCGCGGATTTCCAAAGCGCCTCCAAAATACCGATGATCGTGGCCGTTGATGAAGAGGGCGGCGCGGTAGCCCGGCTGGCAAATCATGAGGCCTTCTTTCTGCCTAAATATACGAGCGCCCGGGATATTGGCAAAACAGGCGATCCGGAGCAGGCCCGCCAGATGGGACGGACGATCGGCGGCTACCTGCGATTTTACGGGTTCAATCTGGATTTTGCGCCGGTTGCGGATGTGGATTCCAACCCGGCTAATCCGGTCATTGGCAGGCGGGCTTATTCCACCGATGCGCAGCAGACGGCGCAGATGGTGGCCGCTGCAGTGGAGGGCTTCCACGAGGCCGGGATGCTCTGCACGGTAAAGCATTTTCCGGGCCATGGGGATACCGGACAGGACAGCCACTACAGAGCAGCGACATCCTACAAGACCTGGGAAGAAATGAAAGCGATGGAGATGCTTCCCTTTGAGGCTGGGATCGCCGCCGGGGCCGATGTGGTCATGACGGCGCACATCACGACCCCGAATGCGACCACGGACGGCCTGCCGGCATCGCTGTCCTACACGATGATAACCGAGCGGCTGCGCGGAGAATTGGGCTTTCAGGGCGTGATCGTAACCGATGCACTGGAAATGAATGCCATCAAAAACCACTTTACGCCGGCGGAATCGGCTGTGGCAGCACTTCGAGCCGGTGTGGATGTGCTGCTGATGCCCAGTGATCTGCGCGCGGCCTTTGATGGTGTAGTTCAGGCAGTGGAGGACGGCACGCTTTCAGAAGAGCGCCTGAACGAAAGTGTCTGGCGGATCCTGACCCTCAAACAAAAGGCTGGCCTGGATCTCAGCGGGTCGTCTGCAGCAAAGCAGCCTATAGCAGAGAAAACCTCCGATACGAAGTGCAGCTTTTCGGGCTGGCTGAAAAAGCTGTGGTATGGGGCTGATACCGCAGCGTGAATCCCACAATATGTGCAAAACAGGCTCCCCGCCAAATGGCAGGGAGCCTGTTGCTGTATGCGGGTTACCGCTTGATATCGTAATTCATGTTCATCAGGTTGCGGATGGTGCTCACATCATCGGTGATGTTGGCATCGCCGTGGATGGTGTGCTTGATGGCACTGCTTGCCACCGCAAAGTTGATCATATCCATGGCTCTGTAGTTGTGCAGCATGGCGTAGATCAGGCCGCTGGCAAAGGCATCGCCGCCACCCACGCGGTCAAGGATATTAAAGGTGTACAGCTTGCTCTCGAAGGTGTGACCCTCGTACCACATAAAGGCCTTCAGGCTGTTCTCGCTGCCGCTGTGAGCGTAGCGCACATGGCGGGCAATGCACTTCAGGTTGGGGTAGCGCTCGATGAACCGCTGGAAAATCTCGTCCTGCTGCTCGTAGCTGGGCTGCAGGGGCACGCCGTCCTTCCAGTCGCCCTTACTGTGGTCGTTTTCGTCCTTCCACAGGTGGTAGGGTTCAATACCCATCAGTACGTCCACATAGGGCAGGCACTCGGTACAGAAGTCCCGTGCCTCCTCCCAAGTCCACAGGGTGGAGCGGAAGTTGCCGTCAAAGCTCACGGTCAGGCCCTTCTTCTTGGCAACCTTCAGCATATCAAGGATCAGGCTGCGGCAGTTGGGTGCCAGTGCCGGGGTAATGCCGCTGAGGTGCAGCCAGTCGTAGCCCTCCAGCAGAGCGTCCAGATCCACCTGAGAGAAATCGTACTCGGTAATGGCGCTGTGCTTGCGGTCGTAGATGACCTTGGAAGCGCGGATGCCGTAGCCGGTCTCCAGATAATAAGTACCCAGACGGTTAGAAGGGGTCTCGTCCGGCTCGGTCAGGATCATGGGAGTGCAGTGCACATCGTTGGAGCGCAGCCAGCGCACAGCGCTCTTGCCCAGACTGTTGTTGGGTACTACGCTGAAAAAGGTGCTGTCCACGCCAAGGTTTGCCAGCGCCAGCGCAATGTTGGCCTCACTGCCGCCATAGCTGGCCTCAAAAGCGGATGCCATGCGGATCTTTTCGTAGTTCGGCGGGGTCAGGCGCAGCATGATCTCACCACAGGTGATGAACTTCTGGCCATTGGGCTCGCTGCCAAGGATCGGATTGAAATGTTCCATAAAGCTCCTCCTGATGACATTGCGGAAACCCGCAACTATTAACACATCGTTGTATCCATTATAGTGCGTTCCCGGACAGAATGCAAGCGTTTGCACGCGCAGGCAAGAGAAAATAAGATCGAAAATTTGGTAAAGTTGCTGAAAAGGCTGGCCTGCCGCAGAATCACACCCCGGTCAGGTCAAAGCTGGGGGTGTATTCCTCCTTGGCGCTGCTCTTCTGCTGCATATAGCCCTGCACAAGGCCCTTGTCCATGGCGTAGTTCACCACCCGGCGGTATTCGTAGGTGGTGATGCGCCGCCCGATGCCGTGCTCTGCGGCCTTGTAGAAGGGAGTGTACTGGCTCATGACACTGGGCAGAAAGCACCCGGGGTCGGCGTCGTTCCATGCAGCCATCTGGTCCAGCACGGCAAAGCTGTCCTCCACATGACCCGGCAGCGCCAGATGCCGCAGAATGACCCCCTTTTGCAGGATGCCGTCTGCATCGAACACCGGATGTCCCGCCTGCGCCATCATGGCTTCGATGGCGGGTTTTGCCTGTGCAAAATAGTCCGGCGCGGCGGAAAGCTCTGCGGAAAGGGCAGAGGACACATATTTTAAATCGGCCAGCCAGATGTCGATATACCCGCGCCACGCCTGCACGCTTTCCACGGTCTCGTAGCCGCCGGTGTTGCACACGATGGGCAGCCGCAGTCCCTTGGTGCGGGCAATATCCAGCGCGGCAAGGATCCACGGCTGCCACTGCCCCGGGGTGACCAGATTGATGTTGTGCGCGCCCTGCGCCTGCAAATTTAAAAAGATCTCAGCCAAGTGCTCCACGGTGATCTCTTTGCCCAGCCCCTCGGCGCTGATGGGGTAGTTCTGGCAGAAGCAGCACTTCAGGGTGCAGCCGGAAAAGAACACCGTGCCGCTGCCCCTTGTGCCGCTGATGCAGGGCTCCTCCCAGTGGTGCAGGGCAGCACGGGCAGCTTTTAGCGTAGCGCCTGCCCCGCAGAAGCCGGTGCGCCCGGCGGCACGGTCAGCACCGCAGCGGCGGGGGCAGAGGGTGCAGCGAGTGGGAACGGAAATGGTTTTCGGCATAATATCCAAAGTCCTTTGCTTAAAATTTTCGTATTCAGTATACCACTTTTGGTGCCATTCGTGCTATACTGAAATATAGAGAAACGATAATACAAAAAGCGCAACATCTTTGCAGGGCAAGGAATGCGTTACGATGGAGGAAGCCATGCGCACCGAAACCGATGAGATCCGCGACAACCTGAAGTACCTGACCCTGCTGGCCAGAGATTACCCCTCGCAGGCGGCAGCTGCCAGCGAGATCATCAGCACACAGGCGCTGCTCAAGCTGCCCAAGGGCACCGAGCATTTCATGAGTGACCTGCACGGCGAGAACGAGGCCTTTGTGCACATTCTGAACTCCGCCTCCGGCGTCATCCGAGAAAAGGTGGATGCCGTGCTGGGTGACACCATGCCGGAAGCGGCCCGTGCCGAGCTTGCCACCCTGATCTATTATCCCACCGAAAAGCTGCCTCAGCTTAAGGCGCGCTGCACCACTGAGGATGCGCTGGAGCAGTGGTATACCCAGACCCTTCTCCAGCTGATCGACATCTGCCGTCTGGTGTCCTCCAAGCACACCCGCGACCATGTGCGCCGCTGTCTGCCCTCCAGCTGCGGCTATATTCTGGACGAGCTGCTCCACGCCCACTTTGAGGATCACGATAAAGACCTGTACTACGGCCAGATCGTGGGCAGCATCATCGAGAATGGCCGCGCCGATCGCTTTATCGTGCGGCTGTGTGAAATCATCAAGCATCTGGCGGTGGATAAGCTGCATATTGTGGGCGACCTGTTTGACCGCGGTCCCCGCCCGGATATTATTCTGGATTTGTTGATGCGCCACCATAACGTGGATATCCAGTGGGGCAACCATGACGTGGTGTGGATGGGTGCTGCTGCCGGCAGTCCCATCTGCATCTGTACGGTACTTAAAACCACGCTGGCCTACCACAACCACGGAATGCTGGAGGACTGCTATGGCATCAACCTGCGGCACTTGCAGCGCATGGCGGAGCAGTTCTACGGCGAGGACGATCTTTCCATCTGGATGCCCCACACGGACGCCGCCCGCGGCCCCTATACGGAAGGAATGCTCCACCGCTGCGCCGTGATGCACAAGGCCATCTCCATCCTTATGTTCAAGCTGGAATGTCAAGTTATCGACCGCAACCCGGATTTCCAGATGCAGGGGCGGGATTATCTGCGCCGCATCGACTGGAACGCCCACACCGTGCAGGTGGGGGAGAAGCGCTACCCCCTGCGGGATACCTCTTTCCCCACGGTAGACCCGGCAGACCCCGCAAAGCTGAACCCGGACGAGCAGCTGGTGCTGCACAAGCTGGTACAGTCCTTCCGGCAGAGCGAAAGATTACAGCAGCACATTGAATTTTTGTACGCCAAGGGCAGCGTGTACCATATTGAGAACGGCAATCTGCTCTACCACGGCGCTGTACCCATGAACACGAAGGGCGGCTTTGCGGTGGAGCATTTCGAGGGACGCCGCTACTCCGGCCGTGCCCTGATGGATTACTGCGACGCCCGCGCCCGCCGTGGCTACTACGGGGCAGAGGGCAGCGCTGCCCGCCAGAGCGGACAGGATTTTCTGTGGTATCTGTGGTGCGGCAAGCTTTCACCCCTGTTTGGCCGCAGCGCCATGACCACCTTCGAGCGGCTGTATATCGCCGATCCCGCCACCCATACGGAGGTCAAGGATCCCTATTATAGCTGGTACAACGACGAAGCCGCCTGCCGCCGCATTCTGGCAGAGTTCGGTCTGCCGGGCACGAGCCATATCGTCAACGGCCATGTGCCGGTGCAGGAGAAAAACGGCGAAAGTCCCATCAAGGGCGGGGGACGGCTGGTGGTCATCGACGGTGGGTTCTGCCGCGCCTACCACGAAAAGACCGGCATTGCGGGCTACACGCTGGTATATTCCAGCCGTACCATGTCCCTGCGTACCCATCAGCCCTTTGAAAGCGCAGAGAAGGCAGTGCGAGAGAACTTGGATATCCTGTCCCAGAAGAACATTCTGGAGACCGAAAATCATCGCATCCTCGTGGAAGATACGGACGAGGGCGAGGTGCTGCGGGAGCGCGTGCACGACCTGAAGCAGCTGGTAACAGCCTATCAGCTGGGCTGGATCCCGGAGGCGCGGTGCGAGGATCACGTTTGGTGATATCGCCAAAGGGTAAAATCTGGGTCGGCATTCGTCAAAAATGATGAAAAATTCAATAAATTTTTGGAATATCCGCGTGTAATCTGGGCAAAACAGAAAATAATGAAACAGATACAAATCGGGCTTTGCTTTTTTGTGGAAGTAGTGTATAATAGGATAGTTATAAATCTGCCCCGGTGTTGGTGAATCTGTACACCCCGGCGGTACAAGTAACGAGATGGAATGCTTTCAGTAGCCTTAACAGGCCTGTGGCACAGGCCTTTGACAAGGAGATTATAAAAGTGGAGAAATTTGTTATTACCGGCGGTAAGCCCCTGCACGGAGAAGTGACCATTTCCGGCGCAAAAAATGCGGCTGTGGGCATTCTGCCTGCCACCATTCTGGCAGCGGATGTCTGCGTGATCGAAAATCTGCCTGATATCAGCGATGTGTCGGTCAGCCTCAAGATCCTGAGCACCCTTGGTGCACAGGTGAAGATGCTCAACCGCAACACCTACGAGATCGATACGCGGCATCTGGTCACCACCAATGTGCCGGACGACCTGTCCCGCCAGATGCGTGCCAGCTACTACTTCCTTGGTGCGCTGCTTTCCCGCTTCGGCAAGGCACAGGTGGCCATGCCCGGCGGCTGCAATCTGGGCCCCCGCCCAATCGACCAGCACCTGAAGGTGTTCAGCGCACTGGGCGCAGAGGACAGCGTAGATTACGGCATGATCACCGTGCGCACCAAGCAGGAGCTGACCGGTGCCCATATCTTCTTTGATAAGGTCAGCGTGGGCGCTACCATGAACGGTATGCTCTCTGCGGTCATGGCCAAGGGGCAGACCATTCTGGAAAACTGCGCCAAGGAACCCCATGTGGTGGACTTGGCAAACTTTTTGAATATGTGCGGCGCAGATGTGCGTGGTGCCGGTACGGATGTTATCAAGGTGCGCGGTGTGGAAAAGATGCACGGCTGCACTTACAGCATCATCCCGGATCAGATCGAGGCCGGCAGCTACATGGTAGCTGCCGCTGCCACCGGCGGCGATGTGCTCATCAAGAATGTTACCCCCAAGCACCTGGAGCCCATCACGGCCAAGCTGCGCCGTGCAGGGATCACTGTGGAAGAATTTGACGATGCTGTGCGGGTATCCCGCACCGGCGATATTCTGCCGCTGAAGATCAACACCATGCCGCACCCCGGCTTCCCCACCGATATGCAGCCCCTGATGGGTGTGCTGCTGAGCGTGGCCAAGGGCACAAGCACCATCACCGAGAGCGTGTGGGACAACCGCTTCCGCTATGTGGACGAGCTGCGCAAGATGGGTGCCAGTGTGCAGGTGGACGGTCAGGTGGCCGTGTTTGAGGGCGTAGAAAAGCTCAGCCCCGCACCGCTGCGCGCTTCCGACCTGCGTGCCGGTGCCGCTATGGTGGTGGCTGCTCTGATGGCTGACGGCACCAGCGAGATCGAGGAGATCGGCCATATCGAGCGCGGCTACGAGAATATCGTGGAAAAGCTGCGCGGTCTGGGCGCTGATATCAGCAAGGTGGAGCGGATGCCCGCTGCGCTGGAACAGGCCCTGTAACACAAATAACAAAACAAACAGCCTGCCGTAAGTTCTGTGCGGCGGGCTGTTTTCAGGTGGTAACATAAGAGGTTTTCATGGCAGAGTTCATTTCATTGTATTCCGGCTCCTCCGGCAACAGCAGCGTGGTGCGCTGCGGTGCGCAGTACCTCATCGTGGATATGGGCAAGGGTGTACGCACCACCACGGCAGCGCTCAAATCGCTGGGGTTGGCCGTCAGCGATTGTGCGGGCATCCTTGTCACCCACGAGCACAGCGACCACGTCAAGGGGCTTTCCACCTTCCTGAAAAAGAACCCGCTTCCGGTGTACGGTGCAGCGGCTACGCTGGATTTTCTGGACGCCAACGATATCGTGCCCGCCAACTGTGAGCTGAACGCGCTGGAGGGCAGGGAAGAGGACATCGGCTGCTTTGGGGTGCAGTCTTTCCCCACCAGCCACGATGTACCCTGCGTAGGCTACCGCATTCACACCCCGGACGATAAGACCATGACCATCGCTACCGACCTTGGCACCCTGACCCCGCCGGTGCACGAGGCACTTTCCGGCTGCGACCTTGTGGCGCTGGAAAGCAACTACGACCTGCACATGCTGCGCAGCGGGCCCTACCCCTACTATCTGCGCGCCCGCATCGAGAGCGTGCGGGGACACCTTTCCAACGACGAGTGCTCCGCAAAGCTTCTGGAGCTCATCCAGAGCGGCTGTAAAAAGTTCGCCCTGTGCCATCTCTCGCAGGAGAATAACACGCCCAGCCTTGCCTTGCAGACCGTGTTCACCACCTTGGGCGCAGCCGGTGTCGTGCCGGAAAAGGATTGCATCGTGCAGGCACAGCGCCGCAACGAGGTAAGCCCTGCATTAGAGTTCTGATTTGTCACAAAATAAAGCCATCTGCAACAGCTGATTCCGAGGGTTTTGAACCTCGACATGCTGCGGCAGATGGCTTTTCGTTTGAACGGCAATTCGCACTTATTTTGAAATTGTTTCTCTTAAAAGATATACGAATTTGGCAGAAACAAAACGACTTATTCTGTGGCCTTCTGTACCCGGATATCACTGCCCAGAAACTGGATCTGTACAAAGGCTGCAAGACGGCTGGAGATCTTCTCCGTATACAGTTTTTCCAGCAGCGCACCGTCCGTGATATTGGTGGTGACGATGGTAGGCAGCTTTGCGCCCAAGCGGTTATTCAGCAAGCTGTACAGATTCGTCAGGAAGAAGCTGGAATTGAACTCGGTACCCAGATCATCCAAAATCAGCAGGTCAGCGTTGCAGGCAGTCTGGAACAAGGCCTCCTCCTCGCCGCCGGGGTCTGTGCCGAAATGCAGCGCTTCCAGCTTGCCGAAAAAGTCCGGGCAGGAGACATAGATCACGTCGTAGTTCTGCCGCAGCACCTCACCGGCAATGGCAAGGGCGGCATGGGTCTTGCCCAGCCCTGCGTTGCCCACCAGCAACAGGCTTTCGCGGGTGGCAGGGGAGAAGTCCGCAGCGTAATCCCGCAGGTCGGCAAGAACCTCGGCCATGTAGCTGCGCACGCTCTCGCCCAGCGCTTTGTCCACCGTGTTGGGATAGTAGTCCAGCTGCATGGTGTCAAAGCTGGAGATGGACAGGCTGGACAGCTCCTCAATCTCCTTCCGGCGCAGCTGCTGCATTACCCGGCGCACACAGTCGCAGGTGCGGCCGTCCACCGCGCCGGTGTCCTCACACCGCTTGCAGGTGAACTTCGGCTCCAGCGCATCCGCAGGGCGACCGCTCTCAGCCAGCAGGGTAGTCAGCTTCTGCTTTGCCGCCGCAAGGGCGGCAGCAGTCTCGGTGCGATCCTTGCCGGAGGCTCCGGCAATGGCGCAGCGGATGCCCCGCACCCGCACTTCCTCCTCGGCGTGGCGCAGCCCGGGGATGGCAGCCTCGGCTTCGGCCTGTGCATCCTGCGCCAGGGCGCGGGCGGTCTGCCGCCGCATGGCTACGGTGCGCAATGCCTGCTGATATAATTCGTTTTTGGTACGCATAAAGGCTCCTTACTCCGGCTTCTTGATAAGAGAACGGCGGCGGGTGGCGTTTTTCAGGATATCGTTTCCGCTGGGTGCAGCACGATCCACCCGGATATTTCGGCTTGCTCCGGCTGCAGCCACCGGGCCGCGCACATCGTGGATGTTGCGCAGACCCTTGGCGTTCCATATTTTCAGGATGCTGTTCCAGTACCACAGATCCCGCTTGGGGCCGGCCTGTACGGCGGCTTCCTGCACCATGGCATCGTCGTAGCCGTACACCTCGTACCAGCGCGCAATGGCTTTGCGCCCGCCCAGCGTCAGCTCCTCGGGGGTGATCTGCAACAGACTGCTGACGTATTCCTCGCGGCTCTGGCGCAGCGCCAGCAGCTTTAAGTGGGCATCGGCCTGCTCGCCGGTCTCCACGCCCTCAGCGCGCCAGACCTTCAGCTCATGGATCACAGCGGCCATGGTGCGTTTGCCCCGGCTGGCCACATAGGCTACGCAGAGCATCACAGTCTCAGGCGCAAAGCCTTCCTGCACATACAGGTTCACCAGTTTTTCCATCTCGGTATGGGTCAGCGGACGGGCAAAGCTGGTCTGGCCGCAGTCGATCAGGCTGGAGATCATAGGGTCGGTGCGGCTGGCAGCGGCGATCTCCGCCCAGCGCATGGGGGCAGGGGCGCTGGGCTCTGCGCCCGGCGCGGCGTTCTCCTCGTAGCGTTCCAAAAGCCCTGCACCCGCCCAGAAAGCCAGCGCACTCTCGGCGCTGATGCGGCTGCGCAGCTTGAGGTCGGCGCAGATCTTGTCCGGGTCGGTCACGCCGGTGGCCAGCACATACAGCGCCACCCGCACATTGTATTCTTCGGCAATGCCCAGCTTGGAGAACACCAGCTGCGGCACGGCGATGGTATCGCCCTTCAGTTCTTTCAAACGGTAGATCATGGTTTCCTCGTTCAGTTTATTCGTTGGCAGTATCCGGCTCGGCAGGCGGCTCCCAGGGGTCGCAGTCCATCATGTCCGGGCAGTTGTTCCAGCGCTCCGGCTCGGCATCGTAGGCGTCTTTCAGATACTGCGCAGCGGCGGCACGCCCTTCGTCCGTAAGCGGAAATACCTTCCGGCGGCGCAGGGCGGGGTCGGTCTTGTCGATCGTCCAGGGCGCGGGCCAGTAGTCCACTGTGAGAATTTTCTCCTCTTTGGTGGCATCCGCGCCGCCGTCCGGGTCCGGCACGGTGCGCTTGCCCGGGGTAAGCCGGTAGCGCAGCCCGGCCTCGTTGCCGCTGTAATCATTCTTGCACAAAAAGTAGTGCAGCAGGGGAACAAAGATCATGGTGCAGCTCGTCCTTTCCGGCAAAAGGCGCGGCCTTTTGCGCAATCAATTCTATTATAAAGCCGCCGGGCTAAAATGCAATAACTTTTTGTGAAACGCCTTGCAAAAGCTGCCCCGCTTACAGGAAATCCGGCCTTGACAGTGCCGCAGAAATATGGTAAAATATTGCCTGTTGCAGCAGATGTGCAATATGCTACTGTGGCTCAGCTGGTAGAGCAGCTCACTCGTAATGAGCAGGTCGCCTGTTCGAATCAGGTCAGTAGCTCCAAAGAGAAACCCCCGAAAATTGGCTTGTGAAGCCGGTTTTCGGGGGTTTTTGTTTGTACGGCAGGGGATGGGAAAGTGGGCGGTTGCGCCTTAATTACCCCTGTTTATCTGGAAATTGCTTTATTTAGTGGCGCAAAAGACGGCGCAATAAAAGCACGGTGCATTTCTGCATTGTAGGCAATAAATTATGCGCAGCAAATGCAACCGCAATAAAAAAAGATACTCCCACACTGCTCCCGAAGGCAGTGCTGTGCACCCTTGCGGATGCACAGGAAGTATCTTCTGCAATAAGTATAGCGCGGGTTACCGCTGAAAGCAAGGGGAGGGCGTTGCGAGTTAATAATTTTACGCGGTCGTAAAGCCAAAAGCCGCCCCACCCTGCCCGGAAACTCCGGCAGCAGAATGCGGCGGCGTATTGATCCCAAAAACTTACTTAGAGATCTTCTGGCCGATCCAGATGCAGATGCAGGCACCGATTACCGAAATGGCAAAGGAAGAAAAGCTGCCGGAAGCGTGGATGCCCAGCAGGCCGAACAAAAACTCGCCCACAAAGCTGCCCAGCACGCCCATCAGGATGTTGCGGCCAAGGGAAGTTTCCGTGCCCATAAAGCGCCCGGCCAGATATCCGGCCAATGCGCCCACCAGTATGCCCACAAAAAGGGAGGCCAGCACGCCCACCAGCGTCAGCAGGCCGGTCAGGCAGCCCACCAGTACGCACAGCAGGGCAACGATGAGCAAAATCGTTAAAGTGATCATAGTTTATACCTCCTTAAAAATTATGGCTCTGTCTGCTGCCCGGTGGCTTCGCGGGCAGTGCGGCAGATGTCTTTCAAACAGCATTTTTCGCATTCCGGCTTGCGGGCGTTGCACACCGCACGGCCGTGCATCACAAAGCGGTGGCAAAGGTCGCTGCCTTCCTCCGGCGGGATGATCTTCCATAAGGCCATCTCCACCTTTTGCGGCTCCTTGATGCCGTCCACAAGGCCGATTTTATTGCACAGCCGGATGCAGTGGGTGTCGGTAACGATGGCGGGCTTGCCGAACACATCCCCCATGATGAGGTTTGCGCTCTTGCGCCCTACGCCGGGCAAAGCGAGCAACTCCTCAAAGGTATTGGGCACACGGCAGTTGTATTGATCCCGCAGCATCCGCATACAAGCCGAGATATCCCGCGCCTTGGAGTGTCCCAGCCCGCAGGGCTTGACGATGGCTTCAATGTCCTCCGGCTCGGCGGCAGCCAGCGCCGCTACGCTTGGGTATTTTGCAAACAACTCCTCCACCACAATGTTCACCCGGGCATCCGTGCACTGGGCGGCCAGCCGCACGCTGACCAGCAGCTGCCATGCGTGGTCGTAGTCCAAGGTGCAACCAGCATCCGGGTATTCGGCCTTGAGACGCCGGATGACCTCCAGCGCCAGCGCTTTTTTTGCGGTAAGATCCTCCGGGGCTTTTTTTCGTACCGGCATGGGACAAACCTCCTTTGAAAGGGAATACCTGAATCATACCATGTTTGACATGATTTGTAAATGTTTGCAGGGCATTATCTGAGAATGATTTTCAGAAAAGCCCTTGTCCTCCTTTTCTAAATGCGCTATACTATATAAAAAGTGCCTTGCGGGCAGGAAAGGAGAACCCACCATGAATGAACCACTTGCGCAGCGCCTGCGTCCCAAAACGCTGGCGGATGTGTGCGGGCAGCAGCATCTGCTGGCTCCGGGGCGGGTGTTCCGCCGCACCATCGAGAGCGGGCGCATTCCCAACATGATCTTTTACGGCCCCTCCGGCACCGGAAAGACCACGGTGGCACGCATTATTGCCGAGAACAGCGGCATGACCCTGCACAAGCTCAACGGCACCTCCTGCGGCACCGGAGATATCAAGGCAGTGCTCAAAGATATCGGCACGCTGGCAGCAGCGGGCGGCATTCTGCTGTATCTGGACGAGATCCAGTACCTGAACAAAAAGCAGCAGCAGAGCCTGTTGGAATGCATCGAGGACGGCAGCGTCACCCTGATCGCTTCCACTACCGAGAACCCCTATTTCTACATTTATAACGCGCTGCTTTCCCGCTGCACGGTGTTTGAGTTCAAGCCCCTTGCCGCAGCGGATGTGGAGCGCGGGGTGCGCAACGCCGTGCAGCGCCTTTCCGAGGGGGAGCAGGTGCCGGTGTGCATGGACGAGGACGCCTGTGCCTATCTGGCTGAGAGCGCCGGGGGCGATCTGCGCAAGGCGCTGGGCTGTCTGGACTTTGCGGTCACGGCAGCGCCGGTGGAAAACGGAGAAAAACGCATTACCTTAGATATGATCCGGCAGGTCACCCGCCGCACTGCCATGCGCTATGATCGGGAGGGCGACGACCACTACGACATCGTGTCTGCCTACCAGAAGTCTATGCGCGGCTCCGACCCGGACGCGGCGCTGCACTATCTGGCACGTCTGCTGGAGGCGGGAGACCTGCCCTCTGCCTGCCGCCGCCTGATGGTGTGCGCCTGCGAGGATGTGGGGCTTGCCTATCCGCAGATCATCCCCATCGTCAAGGCGGCGGTGGATGCCGCCAACATGGTGGGTTTGCCGGAGGCGCGTCTGCCCCTTGCGGATGCAGTCATTCTGGTGGCCACCAGCCCCAAATCCAACAGCGCCCACGATGCCATCAACGCAGCCATTGCGGATGTGCAGGCCGGGCGCACCGGACCCATTCCGCGCCAGCTGCAAAACAAACACTTTGACGGCGAGGATGCACTGGTAAAGGGGCAGAACTACAAATACGCCCACAGCTATGCCAACCACTGGGTGCAGCAGCAGTATCTGCCGGATGTACTGAAGGATACCAAGTACTACACCTTTGGCGACAATAAGACCGAGCAGGCCGCCCGGGCGTACTGGGCAAAGATCAAAGGGGAAGAAAACGTCTGAACCGTGTGAAAAAGGAGGATGGATATGCGTTACTCAAAACAGCGGGAGCTTGTCATGCAGACGGTGCAGCAGCTGTGCGACCACCCGACTGCGGAGGAAATCTACGATAAAGCCGCGCAGGAGTGCCCGAATCTGAGCCTTGGCACCGTATACCGTAACCTGAACAGTCTGGTGGAAGCCGGGCGGGTACGCCGGGTGTCCATTCCCGGCAAGGCAGACCGCTTTGACCACACCCTGCCGTGGCACAGCCACCTGTACTGCACCGTCTGCGGCGGTGTCACCGATGCAGAGGTGGACGGAAAACAGGTGATGGAGCTGGTCAAAAACCAGAAGGGCAGGGTGCAGGATTGCGCCGTGGTGCTGCTGGGCGTGTGCGAAGAGTGCTGCCGCAGGCAGGATGCAGAGGCCGCAGCGGCTAAACAGGCATAAAATTTGCGTGTTTCCTCTTGCCCGCAGCGGCCAAACAGGGTATACTAAAGAGTGTCTTTTATAGAATGGCAGAAAATAGAGTTTCGCCGCACGGGGCTACCCTGCCCGGCGGAGAAGGATGGTTTTTTTGGAATACATTAACTTTGAACATAATACCGTTGCCGCCGAGCTGGTGCGGCAGACCTACGACACCCCGCCGCTGGCCTTTGTGCACAGCTACGGCTGTCAGCAGAACGTCAACGACGGCGAGCGCATCAAGGGCGTGCTGGTAGATATCGGCTACGGCCTGTGCGATAAGCCCGAGGACGCCGACCTGATTTTGTTCAACACCTGCGCTGTGCGTGAGCACGCCGAGCAGCGGGTGTTCGGCAACGTGGGCGCGCTGAAGGGCCTTAAGGAAAAAAAGCCCGGCCTCATCATCGGTCTGTGCGGCTGCATGGCCAACCAGAAGCACGTTGTGGAAAAGCTGCGCAAGAGCTATCCCTATGTGGATCTGGTGTTCGGCGTGGACGGCATCGACACCCTGCCGCAGCTGATTGCCCAGAAGCTGCAAAAGCATAAGCGGGTGCTGTTGGACCCCGCCCAGCGTCCGGTCATCGTGGAGAACATTCCCATCCGGCGCGAGAGCGAGTTCCGCGCATGGCTGCCTATCATGTACGGTTGCGACAACTTCTGCACCTACTGCATCGTGCCCTATGTCCGCGGCCGCGAGAAGAGCCGCAAGCCCGGCGATATCCTTGCCGAGTTCCGCGGCCTTGTGGAAGCGGGCTATAAGGAGATCACCCTGCTGGGTCAGAACGTGAACAGCTACGGTAAGGGGCTGGAGGAGCAGATCGATTTCTCCGATCTGCTCAACCTGCTGTGCACCGTGCCCGGCGATTACCACATCCGCTTTATGACCAGCCACCCCAAGGACGCCAGCCATAAGCTGATCGATACCATCGCCGCCCAGCCGAAGCTGTGCAAGCACCTGCATCTGCCGGTGCAGTGCGGCTCCGACCGGCTTTTGCAGCAGATGAACCGCCACTACACGGTGGAACAGTATCTGGAGCTGATCGATTACGCCCGCAAGACCGTGCCCGGCATCACCTTCTCCAGCGATATCATCGTGGGCTTCCCCGGCGAGACCGAGGAGGACTTTGTAAAAACGCTGGAACTGGTACGCAAAGTGGGTTATATGCAGCTGTTCACCTTTATCTACTCCAAGCGCACCGGCACCAAGGCTGCCGAAATGCCGGATCCCACCCCCCGCAAGGAAAAGACCGACCGCATGACCCGCCTGCTGGCTACGCAGGACGAGATCGCCATGGCGCTGGTCAAGGCGCAGGTAGGGCAGACCGTCCGGGTATTGGTGGAAGGCTTCGGCCGCAATGAGGGTACCCTCTCCGGCCGACTGGACAATAACCTGACCGTGGAGTTTGCCGCCGACCCGGCACTGCTGGGTAGCTACGCGACTGTACATCTTACCGGTGCCCGCGCCACCGTGCTGCTGGGCGAACTGGAAGCATAAAAACGTGATTCCGGGGCAAACTGCCCCAGAAAGAATAAAAACAACAAGGAGAAACCAATCATGGATTGCATTGATCTTTTCAAGCGTGCCGCTATGGCACTGCAGACCGACCCCCGCTACGTCATTCTGGATCAGGCCCGCAAGGCAAACGATAGGGATGAGGAGCTGCAGAACCTGATCGGCGAGTTCAATCTGGCCCGCATGGACCTGAACAACGAAATCGGCAAGAACGAGCGCGACGACGCCCGCATCGCTGAGCTGAACGAGAAGGTGAACAGTCTCTACGGCCAGATCATGAGCGACGAGGGCATGGTGGCATATAACGAGGCCAAGCGCGAGTGCGAGAACCTGGTCAACTATATCGACGCCATCATCAACACCGCCATGAACGGCGGCGACCCCATGACTGTGCAGGAGCCTTCTGCCTCCTGCACCGGCAGCTGTTCCACCTGCGGCGGCTGCCACTGAGCAAACTTTTTTGACCGGAACGCGGCTGTGCAACACAGACCGCGTTTTGTTTGCACCGGCGGTTACAGCCCGCAAACCGGCGACGGAACCATACAAGGGAAAGAGGAAAAACCATGGCAGAGCTTTCGCCCATGATGCAGCAGTATCTTGAGATCAAAAATCAACACAAGGACGAAATTCTTTTTTACCGCATCGGCGATTTTTACGAGATGTTCTTCGACGATGCCGTCACGGCGTCCCGGGAGCTGGATCTTACCCTTACCGGCAAGCAGTGCGGCCTTGCGGAGCGCGCCCCTATGTGCGGCGTGCCCTTCCACAGCTACGAGGGCTATGTGGCGCGCCTGATCGCCAAGGGGTATAAGGTGGCTATCTGTGAGCAGGTAGAGGACCCCGCCAAGGCGAAAGGGCTTGTCAAGCGGGACATCATCCGGGTGGTCACCCCCGGTACGGTCATCGAGAGCAGCATGCTGCAGGACGACCGCAACAACTACATTGCCAGCCTGTACCTCAAGGGCAAAAAGGCGGGCCTGTGCTTTGCGGACGTTTCCACCGGTACGGCACATATCACCGAGCTGACGGCGGATAAGATCGCCCCGGCGGTCATTACCGAACTGTGCCGCTACCACCCCAGCGAGGTGCTGCTGAACCCCGGCCTGCTGGACTGCCGCGAGGTGACCGCCTACATCAAAAAGAACATGAGCTGCTCGGTGGAACTGGTCGAGGACGAGCGCTATGCGCCGGGGCTGGTGGCGTCTGCGCTGGAGGAGCAGTTTGGCCGCGACTGGCCGCAGACCACCGGCATAGCCGCCGAAGGTCTTGTGCGTTTTGCCATGGCCGCGCTGCTGGAATATCTGCACGATACTCAGATCAAGGGTGTGGAGCGGTTAAAGACGGTCATTACTTACAACGAAGCTCAGTTCATGCGGCTTTCGCCGGTCACCCGGGCAAACCTTGAGCTGACCGAGACCCTGCGCGGGCGCGAAAAGCGCGGCACCCTGCTGTGGGTGCTGGATAAGACCAGCACCGCCATGGGCAAGCGGATGCTGCGCAGCTGGATCGAACAGCCGCTTATTTCCAGCCAGCTCATCAACCACCGCCTGAACGCTGTGGAGGCGCTGGTGCGCCAGACGATGGTGCGCGGCGACCTGACCGAAGAACTGCACTACATCGCGGACATGGAGCGCCTGATGACCCGCACGGTGTACGGCTCTGCAACCCCCAAGGAAATCTACACCCTTGCCCAGACCTGTGACCGTCTGCCCGGCCTGCGCAAGCAGGCTGAGGGCTGCAGCTGCTCGGAGCTTGACGAGCTGGCCGCAAGTATCGATCCGCTGGAGGATATCAAGGCGCGCATTTATGCCGCAATAGACCCGGAGGCATCCTCCACCCTCAAGGATGGCGGCGTCATTGCCAAGGGTTACCACGCCGAGGTGGACGAGCTGCGCTCCATCCGCGATAACACCAAGGGCGTGCTGGCGCAGCTGGAAGCCCGTCTGCGGCAGGAGACCGGCATCCCCAAGCTGAAGATCGGTTATAACCATGTGTTCGGCTACTTCATCGAGGTGAGCAACTCCTACAAAAACCTTGTGCCGGAGACTTACATCCGCAAGCAGACCCTCACCTCCGGCGAGCGTTACATCACGCAGGAGTTGAAGGAGCTGGAAAGCAAGATTCTTGGCGCACACGAGCGGCTCATCTCGCTGGAGCGCCGCCTGTTTGACGAGTTGCTGGAGAGCATCGGTGCCCAGCTGGACCGCATCCAGCGCACCGCTAACGCCATTGCTCAGCTGGATGTTCTGGCTGCGCTGGCGCAGGTCGCTGCGGAAAACAACTACTGCCGCCCCGTGGTGGACGACAGCGATGTGCTGACCATCACCGAGGGACGTCACCCCGTGGTGGAGCAGGTGCTCAAGGGCAGTATGTTCGTGCCCAATGATACCACCCTCAACTGCACCACCGACCGCTGCCTCATCATCACCGGCCCCAACATGGCGGGTAAATCTACCTATATGCGTCAGAATGCTCTGATTGCCCTGATGGCACAGATCGGCTCCTTTGTGCCGGCGGCCAGCTGCCATGTGGGCGTGGTGGACGCCATCTTCACCCGCATCGGCGCTTCGGACGACCTTGCCGCAGGTCAGTCCACCTTTATGGTGGAGATGACCGAGGTGGCCGAGATTTTGAAAAACGCCACCGCAAAAAGTCTTGTGGTGCTGGACGAGATCGGCCGCGGCACTTCCACCTTTGACGGTATGAGCATCGCCCGCGCCGTGGTGGAGCATATCGCAGACCCCGCCAAGGGACTGGGCTGCAAGACCCTGTTCGCCACCCACTACCACGAGCTGACCGAGCTGGAAGGCACCGTGGAGGGCGTAAAAAACTACAACATCGCGGTCAAAAAGCGCGGCGAGGACATCACCTTCCTGCGGCGCATCGTGCGCGGCCCCGCCGATGACAGCTACGGCATCGAGGTGGCAAAGCTGGCCGGTCTGCCCGGCAGTGTGACCCGCCGCGCCCACGAGGTGCTGCGCACGCTGGAAGCTTCTGCTCCCAAAAACAAGGTGGAGCAGATGGATTTTGACGCTTTGCAGGAGTACAATTCCCCGGCAGTGCCCAGCGAAATGATGGAAAAGCTGGAAGCTGTGGATGTGGAAACGCTTACTCCTATTGAAGCACTGAACTTTTTGTACGAGCTGAAAAAGACCCTCAAGGGCAGCCTGAATGGCTGACCGTAAAAATCAACCACAGGGGAGGGAAAAGACCATGGCAGTCATCCATGTTCTGGATAAGCATACCGCTGAGCTGATCGCCGCCGGTGAGGTGGTGGAGCGCCCCGCATCGGTGGTCAAGGAGCTTTTGGAAAACTCCATCGACGCCGGTGCAACGCAGGTCACCGTCAGCATTGAATCCGGCGGTGTAAAGCTGATCGAGATCAGCGATAACGGCACCGGTATTGATGCCGAGTATATCCCAACGGCCTTCATCCGCCACGCCACCAGCAAAATTGAAAAGCCGGATGACCTGAACAGCATCCACACACTGGGCTTCCGGGGCGAGGCACTGGCCTCTATTGCCAGCGTAGCGCGGGTAGAGCTGCTCACCCGCACCGAGGTGGACGAGTTTGCCACCTGCTACCGCATCGCCGGCGGCGAGGAGCAGGGCAGGGAGCCTGCCGCCCGTGCTGTGGGCACCACCATCCGGGTGCAGGACCTGTTCTACAACACCCCCGCCCGCATGAAGTTCCTCAAAAAGGACTCCAGCGAGGGCACCTTTGTGGCGGATAACGTGGGTCATGTGGCGCTCAGCCACCCGGAGGTCAGTGTCAAGTTCATCCGGGAAGGCAAGCTGCAATACGTCACCCCCGGCGATGGCCAGCTGCGCAGCGCCGCCTACGCGGTGCTGGGGCGGGAGTTCAGCCGCGACCTCATCGAGGTGCACTCCGAGGAAGGGTTGTACCGGGTCACCGGGTTGATCACCCCGCCCAAGAGCTGCCGCGCCAGCCGCAGTATGCAGCATTTCTACATCAATGGCCGCTATGTGCGCAACCGTACCATCATGGCGGGCATGGAAATGGCCTTTAAGGGTACGACCATGCAGGGCAAATTCCCGGGCGGCATTCTGCTGCTGGAAATGCCCACCGACCTTGTGGACGTCAATGTCCACCCTGCAAAGATCGAAGCCCGCTTTGCCCGGGAAAACGACGTGTTCGATGTCGTTTACCATGCGGTTAAGCTGGCGCTGGCACAGCCCGGCACCGGGGAACGCCGCTTTACCTTTGATGCGGATGAAAAAGAGAAAGATGAAAAAGAATACGATATACAAAGCGAAAATACTGTAAAGAATAATCACTTTACAGGACTTTCTGCCGTCATTCCGGGTCAGGCGGACCCCGGCGCGCTGCCCACGCAGCGCTGGGAAGCCCCGCAACCGCCGCGCCCTGCCGCTGCACCGGTGAAAACCCCGTCTTTTACGGCAGACACCCCGCCGGTACAGCCCGCACAGCCTGCCCGCGCGGCTGCTGCCGTGCCCTCGTGGCGGCAGTCTGGCCCCGCAGAGGACATTCTGGACCCGGTGGTTACCCTCCACAGTCCGGAAAAGCCGGATGCAACCGAAGTCCAGTCCGCAGCGCAGCCATTCCGGGCAGCAGCCGGTGAGGCGCAGCTGGACGTGCACCCGGAAACGGACACTGAAACCGACCCGCTGCTGGATCACATGGCAGCATGGAACACCATGCCCGCCGCCCCGGAGATCGAAGCCGCAACGGTGCCCTATCAGCCGGAGGAGCCGGTGCAGTCCGAGCAGCCGGAACAGCTGGGCTTTGATGTACCGCAGGGGGAAGAGCCGCTGCGCTATGTGGGCGAGGTTTTCCGCACCTATATTCTGGCGGAGCGGGGAGACGAGCTGTGTCTGATCGATAAGCACGCCGCCCACGAGCGTCAGCTGTACGAAAAGCTGGCCGCTAATTACGGCAACGTGCCCAGCCAGCTGCTGTTGCAGCCCGCCGCCATCGACCTTTCCGCAGAGGAAAAGCAGGCGCTGCTGGAAAATCAGCCTCTGCTGGAAAACGCCGGGCTGGATGTGGCGGACTTTGGCGGCAGCACGGTGCTATTGCGCGCTGTGCCTGCGGACGTAGAGCCGCAGAACGCCGAGGACTTGCTGGTGGAAATCGCCGACCGCCTGCTCAAGGGCAGCCGGGACGCGCTGAACGAGCACACCGAGTGGGTGCTGCACTCCATCTCCTGCCGCGCCGCCATCAAGGCGGGGGACAAGTCCTCCCCGCAGGAACTGATGGCACTGGCCGAGAAGATCCTCTCCGGCGAGGTGCCGCCCTTCTGCCCCCATGGCCGTCCCTGCGTGCTCAAGCTTACCCGAAAGGAGTTGGAAAAGCAGTTTGGACGCATCGTGTAATGCAAAACCTGCCGTGGTGGCTGTGGTAGGCCCCACCGCCACCGGCAAGACCGCGCTGGGCGTTGCGCTGGCGCAGCAGTTCTCCGGCGAGGTCATCAGTGCCGACTCCATGCAGATTTATAAAGGATTGGATGTGGGCACCGCTAAGGTCACCCCGCAGGAGACCTGCGGCATCCCGCACCACGGCGTGGACATCCTCACCCCGGAAAAGACCTTCAGCGTGGCGGATTTCACCGCGCTGGCAGGGGAGTATATCCAGGATATCACTGCCCGGGGTCATCTGCCGCTGCTGGTGGGCGGTACCGGCCTGTATGTGCAGAGCCTTTTATATGGTGTTCGATTCACCGCCGAAAAAGCCCCGGACGGTCTGCGCGAGCAACTGACCGCTGAACTGGAGTCCATCGGCCCGGAAGCCATGCACGCAAAACTGCAAGCCGTGGACCCGGAAGCCGCCGCTGCCATCCACCCCAATAATAAGGTACGGGTGTTGCGGGCGCTGGAACACTACCGTGCCACCGGCAAGCGTCTCAGCGAACAAAAGGCCAATTCGCTGCCGCCGGAGCGCCCCTACCGCAGCCTTGTGCTGGGGCTGGACTTCCCGGACCGCGCAGCGCTGTACCGCCGCATCGACCTGCGGGTGGACAAAATGCTGGAGGCCGGGCTTTTAGCCGAAGCGGAATACGTCTGGCGCAACCGCGAAGCCTTCCGCACCGCCGCACAGGCCATCGGCTATAAAGAATTTTTTCCGTATTTCCAGCAGACCGCCTCGCTTGAGGCCTGCACCGAAAAGCTCAAACAGGCCTCCCGCAACTACGCCAAGCGCCAGCTGACATGGTTCCGCCATATGGACGGGGTCACATGGCTGGACGCCGGGGCGGCGGACGTGCGGCAGACCGCTTTGCGCCTGACCCAAGACTTTTTATTGAAAGGATGATCCTTATGCCGGAAACCCCTCAGGAACCGCGCCGCAAGCTCTCTGCGCTTACCACGCTGGCGGTCGTGCTGGCCGCCTTTTTGCTGGCGGCGGCTGCGTATGTCTGCTGGCAGGCGGCGCACATCCTTTTCCCCCAGAACGTCTACGAAACGGCGCTGCCCATTACCATCTCCGATACCATTGAAGCGGACGGCGTGCTGCTGTTTGACGAAACCTGCATTTCCGGCAGCGGCAATCTGGGTTACCTTGTTGCGGACGGCGAGCGGGTGTCGGCAGGCACTGCTGTTGCAGAGCTGTATACCGATGCCAATCAGGCGGTGCTGCGCCAGCAGCTGACCCAGCTTACCAGCCAGATCGACCTTTTGCAGCGCTCCCAGAACATCGCAGCCACCCAACTGGACGGCCTGCTCAAGGAGCGCTCCGGTGCGCTGTATGACCTGCTGGATGCACTGGATACCGCCCAATACAGCGATGTGGACGAAAGCGCCGATGCCTATTTGCTGGCGCAGAACAAGCTGTGGATCACCACCGGCGATACCGCCGGCTTTGCGGATCAGATCGCGCTGCTTGCCCAGCAGGCACAGACCGTGCAGGCACAGCTGGGCAACCCCACCCAGATCGCCGCCCCCACTACCGGCTACTTTGTCCGAGCTGCCAGCAGCGGACGGCTGAACGCCGGTGCTGCGGACATTCTGGCGCAGAGCCCGGAACAGCTCAAGGCTTATCTGGACTCTGACCCCGAGATGCCACTGGATGGCTGCGTAGGCAAGCTGGTGGCCGGGTTCAGCTGGCAGTACGCCGGGGTATGCTCCGCAAAGCAGGCCGAAAAGCTGCTGGGTTCGGACGGCAAGCCCCTGCGCACGGCAGTAGAGATCAGCTTCCCCGGCCAGAGCGATGCCGCCTTGCGCGCCACCGTTTCCGAGGTGACCATTGATGCAGAAAAGGATGTTGCCCGCTTTGTGTTGCAATGCAACTCCATCAACGGCGATGTGCTGTGCCTCAACCATGCCCGCGCCCGCATCAGCACCGGCGAGAGCACCGGCCTGCGGGTTCCCGCCGCAGCGGTGCACTACCTCAAGGAGGACGGCACCGAGGCCGAGACGCAGGGCGAAAACTATATCCCGGGCGTGTATGTCAAATACGGCAACATCGCCCGTTTCTGCAAGATCGACCCTGTGGATGCCGACCATCCGCTGATCTCGGAAGACGATTACATCCTTGTTTTGCCCAAGGGAACGGACGGTTCTGTCAGTCAGGTAAGGCTTTATGACGAAATAATCGTCTCGGGACAAAATTTATATGACGGAAAACTTTTGTAGTTATTGACATCTGCTGCAAAAAATCAGATAATAGTAAAAGCTATTTGCATTCTTTTTGCAAAGAACGCCAGGCAGCCGGGCGCTGCCCGAATGAAAGGAGCAGATAATTATGTCTTTGCTGGATAGCATTAAGAAGGGCCTGATGGGCGAAGGGGACGAGTACGAGGACCAGTACATCGATGACGGCCCCCAGATGGTGAACAACAACAGCGGCGTTGGCATCGGGATGGACGAAGAGACCGAAGAGCCTGCCGAGGGCACCAGCAAGAAGAACAAGGTGGTCAACATCCATGCCACCACCCAGCTCAAGGTGGTTCTGGTCAAGCCCGAGCGGTTCGAGGATGCCAGCACCATTGCCGATCATCTGAACAATAAGCGTACCGTGGTGCTGAACCTGGAGTCCACCAACAAGGAGGTCTCCCGTCGTCTGGTAGACTTTTTGTCCGGCGTGGCCTACGCCAACAACGGCCAGATCAAGCGCGTAGCCAACAGCACCTTTATCATTACCCCGTACAACGTGGATATCATGGGCGACCTGCTGGACGAGCTGGAGAACAATGGCGCATTCTATTGATCCGGCAGCCGGTGCGGTGCGGGGTTTTGTGCCCGCCCGCAATGATGAGGAACGCTATCTCATGCGGCATATCGAGGATCTTGCCGATGCGGCTTTTTCCCGCGGCATAGCCCGGTACTCTGCATTCCTCAGCGACCGGGAACAGGATCTTGCCCGGGCGGCACTGGGACGCGCCGGTGTGCGGGACGGCTGGCGTTTTGACGGCGGCTGGCCCGAGGCCGAGCGCCGGGTGCTCTGTCTGGAGCCGGAGTACAGCTACGGCGAGTGTCCGGTGCGCTGCGTACAGCTGCAATGCCGGGCGCTGCCCGGTGCGGCGCTCCCCGCGCACAAGGATTATCTGGGCAGCCTGATGGGGCTTGCCCTCAAGCGTGAGGCACTGGGCGATATCCTGCTGCCTGCCGATGCGCCGGGCACGGCCTATGTGTTCGCGCTGGAACCGGCGGCAAAGCTTATCTGCCGGGAGCTGTGTCAGGCGGGACGCACAGAGGTGTCCACCCATCTGCTGGAGCCGGAAGAAATTCCGGCTTTCCCGGCACCGGAGCGGCAGCTGCTCACCGCTACTGTGTCCTCCCTGCGGCTGGACGCGGTGCTTTCTGCCATGCTGCACGTCAGCCGCGGCACTGCTGCGGAGCTGATCGAGGCGGGCAGGGTAGAGATCAACCATCTGCCGGTGGAAAAACCCCATGCCCCTGTATACGAGCAGGATGTGTTCACCGTGCGCGGCAAGGGCCGCTTCCGGCTGACTGCATTGCCCGGGAAAAGTAAAAAAGATCGTTCGATCATTGAGTTCTTTCAATATTAAAAGCTATGGGAGGAAATAACTATGCTGACTCCGCAGGATGTCCGCTCTGTACAATTTGAAAAAAACCTCCGCGGCTACCGTACAGAGGACGTGGATCGTTTTCTGGACAAGGTCGAGGAGCAGCTGCAGCAGAACGATGCGCAGGCAGAGCAGCTGCGCAAGCAGATCGCTGATCTGACCGCAGAGAACCAGAAGCTCAAGGGCGAGCTGCAAAGCTTTGAAGCTGACGGCGATATGCTCAAGAGCGCACTGATCAACGCCCAGCGCATGGGCGAAAACGTGATCCGCGAAGCAAACCAGAAGGCCGAGGAGATCATCCACCGCGCAAACCTGCGGGGCGATGATATCATCCGCGACGCCAACGAGCTGCTGCAAAAGGCAAGCGACCGCGCAGACGAGATCGAGAACGAGGCCAACGAGAAGCGTCTGGCTGAGGAGCGGGAGTACGACCGCGTCCGTCTGGAGGTCACCCGCTTCAAGGCAGATGTGCTCAATTTGTACCGCAGCCACGTGGAGTCTTTGAGCCGTCTGCCGGAGTTCCAGAAGGAAACCAAGGACGCTGAAAAGGACGCCCCCGCACAGGACGCAGAGCCTGCGCAGGAAGCTGCCGCAGAGCAGCCCGCCGCACAGCCCGAGACTGCCCCCGCAGCCGATGCTGCAGCAGCCCCGGCACAGCAGCCTGCCGAACCGACCGAAACCACCGAACCTGCCGCCCCTGCCGATGACGACAAGGCGGCTGACAGCAGCGAGGATTTCTGGGCAAAGGACGAAAGCCAGCTCAAGCTGGACCCGCCTCCTGCTGATATGAAGCCGGACGAGCCGGACTACGACGCTTTTCAGGGCGTAAAGTTCAGCGAGTAAGGCACCCAACGCAAAAATAGAGGAGAGTGTAAACCATTGGCTAAGAACAAATCGCAGTACGACAGCACGTTGAATCTGCCCAAGACCCTGTTTGAGATGCGCGCCGGTCTGCCCAAAAAGGAACCGGTCATGCTCAAGGACTGGGACGACAACGACCTGTACAACCAGCTCATGAAGCACAACGAGGGCAAGCCCCAGTTCATTCTGCACGACGGCCCTCCGTATGCAAACGGCAACATCCACATGGGCACCGCCCTGAACAAGATCATCAAGGATATCATCATCCGCGACAAGAACATGGAGGGCTTCCAGGCTCCCTATGTGCCCGGCTTTGATACCCACGGCCTGCCCATTGAGCTGAAGGCTCTGTCCTCGGTGGGTGAGAAGAAGAAGGACATCTCCAAGCTGGAGCTGCGCCAGATCTGTGAAAAGTTTGCCACCGAGCACATCGACATCATGAGCGACCAGTTCAAGCGTCTGGGCGTCATCGGTGATTTCGAGCACCCCTACCTGACCCTGAAGCCTGAGTTTGAGGCACGCCAGATCGAGATCTTTGGCGAGATGGCCAAGAAGGGCTACATCTACAAGGGCCTGAAGCCCGTGTACTGGTGCCCGGACTGCCGCACCGCTTTGGCTGAGGCTGAGATCGAGTACGGTGAGGACGACTGCGATTCCATCTTCGTCCGTTTCCATGTCTCGCAGGACCCCAACGGTGTGCTGGCAAAGCACGGCATCCCGATGGACAAGACCTACTTCGTCATCTGGACCACCACCACTTGGACTCTGCCCGCTAACGAGGCGATCTGCCTGAACGGCCAGTTCGAGTACTCCTTCGTCAAAATCGGCGATGAGTTCCACATCATGGCCACCGAACTGGTCAAGAGCGTCATGGACGCCTGCCACATCGAGAACTACGAGATCGTGGGTGAGCCCGTTTCCGGCGCTGAGTTCGAGTTGATGCGCTATAACCACGTCTACCTGCCCAAGGAGGGCTGGGTCATTCTGGGTGACCACGTCACGCTGGAAAGCGGTTCCGGCTGCGTTCATACCGCAGGCGGCCACGGCGTGGACGACTTCAACGTCTGCCAGAAGTATCCGCAGGTGCCCATCACCGTCCCCGTGGACGATGGCGGCTATCTGACCGAGCTGGCCGGCAAGTATGCGGGTCAGCGCGTGTGGGCTGCCAACAAGACCATTCTGGCCGATTTGACCGAGTCCGGTGCTGTCATGGGTCAGGTGCACATCAAGCATCAGTACCCGCACTGCTGGCGCTGCCATCACCCCATCATCTTCCGTGCCACCGAGCAGTGGTTCTGCTCCATCGCCAAGTTCCGCGAGGACGTGTACAAGGCCATCGACACGGTCACCTGGATGCCCGACTGGGGCCATGACCGCATGACCGGCATGGTGCGCGACCGCAACGACTGGTGCATCAGCCGTCAGCGCACCTGGGGCGTGCCCATCCCCGCCTTCTACTGCAAGAAGTGCGGCACCTACCACATCACCGATGCTACCATCAAGGCTGTCAGCGCCCTGTTCCGCAAGGAAGGCTCTGACGCATGGTATAAGTACGATGCCGAGCAGATCATCCCCGCAGGCGAAGTGTGCGAGAAGTGCGGCGCTTCCGAGTGGGAGAAGGACACCGACATCATGGACGTCTGGTTCGACTCCGGCTCCACCCATGCCGCCGTGCTGGACGAGCGTCCCGAGCTGCGTTTCCCCGCCGATATGTATATGGAAGGCGGCGACCAGTTCCGCGGCTGGTTCCAGTCCAGCCTGCTGACCAGCGTTGCAAGCAAGGGCTGCGCACCCTATAAGTCCGTGCTGTGCCACGGCTGGGTGGTGGACGAGCAGGGCAAGCAGATGCACAAGAGCGCCGGCAACGGCGTGGAGCCCAGCGAGATCATCAAGGACTATGGCGCAGACATCATCCGCCTGTGGGTGGCTTCTTCCGACTACACCGTGGACGTGCGTGCCGGCAAGAACATCTTCAAGCAGCTGAGCGAGGCTTACCGCAAGATCCGCAACACCGCCCGCTTCATTCTGGGCAATCTGGACGGCTTTGACCCCAACACCGATTGTGTTGCAGACGACCAGCTGCAGGATATCGATCGCTGGGCACTGGCTGCGCTGGATGACCTGATCGTCAACACCAACGCAGGCTACGCTGTGTACGATTTCAACAAGGTCTACCACGCTGTGTACAACTTCTGCGTGGTGGCTATGTCCAACTTCTATCTGGACGTCACCAAGGATCGTCTGTACTGCACCAACGGCGCAGCCCGCAAGGCCGCCCAGACCACCATGTACAAGATCCTTGTCGCTCTGGACAAGATCATTGCCCCCATCCTGTGCTTCACCAGCCAGGAGATCTGGGACTTCATGCCCAAGACCGAGGGTATGAACAAGTATGTGGTGTTCGAGCAGATGCCCAAGGCTGGCCAGTACGCCGCCGACGAAGCCTTCAAGGCAAAGTGGGCACAGCTCATCGCCGTGCGCGACGAGGTCAAGAAGGTGCTGGAGCAGGCCCGTGCTGAAAAGCTGATCGGCGCTTCTCTGGAAGCCTCCGTCACCCTGTACTGCAGCGATGCCGTCTATGACCTGCTGAACAGCATCCCCATGGACGAGCTGGCCGACCTGATGATCGTCTCCCATGTGGAACTGGTCAAGGGCGAGGGCGGCGCTGCCAGCGCTGTCGAGGGTCTGGGTGTTGCAGCTGCACACGCCACCGGCGACAAGTGCGAGCGCTGCTGGAAGTACTCTGCTTCCATCGGCAGCCACCCCGCACACCCCACCCTGTGCGCACGCTGCGCCAGCGTTGTGGAAGCATAAGCGTCCCGCATCAATACAAATCTGTTTTGTAAAAGGGCGGCGCTCCCTTGACCGGGGAGCGCCGTTTTTTATAACAGAAACGAGGTAGCAAATGGCATTTGTACTCTTCAATCTGGCAGCTGTGGCGGCTCTGGTCGGCATTGACCAGCTGATCAAGCTGTGGGCGTTGCAGGCGTTGCAGCCGGTAGGCGCTATGCCGTTCATCCCCCATGTGGTGGAACTGCGGTTCGTGCTCAATCAGGGCATGGCTTTCAGCCTGCTCAGCGGCAAGCAGCTGTTCCTGATCATCGCCACAAGCGCGGCGCTGCTGGCGGTCGCCTACGGCCTGTTTTTCCGCAGCCGCGGCAAGTACTTGCAGCAGGCAGCGCTGGTGCTGGTGCTGGGCGGCGGTATCGGCAACCTGATCGACCGCGTGCTCAACGGCGAGGTAGTGGACTACATCAACCTGCTGTTCATGCGGTTTGCCGTGTTCAATTTTGCGGATATCTGTGTTTGCGTGGGCGTGGCACTGTGGGTGCTGGTGATCTTTCTGGATGAGCTCCACGCCGATGATGCCGCTAAGGAGCAGTAAACCATGGAACAGCGTGAATTTATCGTAGAGCAGGAGACTGCCGGCCAGCGCATCGACCGCTTTCTCAGCGGCGAGGACACCGGCCTGTCCCGCTCGGCGCTGCAAGCATTGGTGGCAGAGGGGCATGTGCAGTGCAACGGCAAAACCGTTGCCAAAAGCCTGAAACTCAAGGCAGGGGATACCGTGCTGCTGGAGATCCCGGACGCAAAGCCCATCGAGGCCGTGCCGCAGGATATCCCGCTGGACATCGTCTACGAGGACTCCCATCTGCTGGTGGTCAACAAGCCCAAGGGCATGGTGGTGCACCCTGCACCCGGCAACCCGGACGGCACGCTGGTCAACGCCCTGCTGTGGCACTGCAAGGGCAGCCTTTCCGGCATTGGCGGTGAGATCCGTCCCGGCATCGTCCACCGCATTGATAAGGACACCAGCGGCCTGCTGGTGGTGGCAAAGGACGACGCTACCCACATCGGGCTTTCCCAGCAGATGGCGGTGCACAGCGTGGAGCGCGCCTACCAGACGGTGGTCTACGGCGGCTTTGCGCAGGACGAGGGCTTTGTGGAAGCAAACCTTGGCCGCAGCAAGACCGACCGCAAAAAAATGGCGGTCTACCCGGCCACAGAGCCCCACACCAAGTACGCCTATACCGGCTATAAGGTGCTGGAGCGGCTGGGCGAGTTCACCCTGCTGGAATGCCGCCTAAAGACCGGCCGCACCCATCAGATCCGCGTACACATGGCCTCCATCCACCACCCGGTGGCAGGGGACCCGGTGTACGGCCCCCACAACTGCATCACCAGCCTGCACGGTCAGTGTCTGCACGCCAAAACGCTGGGCTTTGTCCACCCCATCACCGGGGAGCAGCTGCGGTTCGATTCCGAACTGCCGGACTACTTTACCCAATTTCTCGCAACACTCAGGAGGAAAAACACATGAACGATTCTCTGGCATCCACTCTGGTGCTCTGTGATCTGGATAACCTGCTGCTGGGCGAGGATGGCAATCTGACCCAGGTGGTGCGGGACGTTTTGCAGCTGTTCAGCAGCCGCGGCGGCAGACTGACCGTTTTTTCGCAGCGCTCTCCGCGTGCCGTGCGCTCCATTTTGGGCAGCGTGCGTCTGGCTGCGCCTGCACTGGTGTGCGGCGGCACTATGGCCTACCACTATGCCGATGGCAACCGGGTACCCCTGTGCAGCTTTGCTCAGCAGCAGGAGCTTTTCAACTGCCTGCCGGACACCCCCGGTGTGGGCGTTGCTGTGCAGATGCAGGACGGCACCACCCGGGTGCTGCGCATGAGTAACGCACTGGAGCGCCATCTGCGGCAGGAGTGGACCCCGTATCTGCTGGCGAACGCCGCCGATATCCACCCCGAGCAGGTGCTGCGGGTGCTGCTGTATCAGGACAGCAAGTCTGTGCCCCTGATCTCGCTGGCAGAAAAGGCTATCGGGGATCGCGTTGCCCTGCTGGGCGAGCGTATCGCCCCGGACACCCTTGTCCTCACCCCGAAACGGATCTCCGGCCGTGAAATGCTGGATACCGTCTGCACTATGGCACAGGTGGGCGCAGAGCAGGTTCTGGTGCTGGCTGGCAGTCAGCCCATGCTGGAGCTGGTGCAGGCCGTGGAGCACAGCGCTGTTGCCGCCGATGCCCCGGCAGAGCTGCGCCTTGCCGCCAGGCAGATCACCCTGACGGATGCCGCCGGTGGCGCTGCCGTGGAGGTTTTGTACCGCATGGTGCGTGCTGCTGAAAAATCCGTGTAAAATTTGTACAAAGCCCTCTGCAATTTTTCCGCAGAGGGCTTTCTTTTTAACAAAAAATCAGGTAGAATGGGAGAAGAAACTATGCCGGACAAAAAGCGCCGCGAAAGGCTGTTTCTGCTGCTGTGCCTTGCCGCCGCAGGGGTCTGCGCAGGGCTGGTGTTCCGCTTCACAGTGCCGCTGCGGTCGCAAAAGCCGCAGACGCTGCCGGACACCAAGGAACTGGCAGCGTACACACAGGTGGATCTGAACACAGCTGATGCGGATGCTTTGTGCACCCTGCCCGGTGTCGGCCCGCGCAATGCTCAGGCTATACTGGACTACCGGGCGCAGTATGGCCCGTTTGCACAGGTGGAGGATGCCGCGCAGGTGCCGGGCATTACCCAAGCAATGGTGGATTCATGGGCAGGGCAGGCGTATGTCCGCTAGGGTGTAGCCCGCTTGCTGCCTTGGTCAAAGAGGAAATACGGAGATTTATTGTTATGAGTGACGAATCGATCTTTATCAACCGCGAACTGAGCTGGCTGGATTTCAACCGCCGCGTTCTGGCGCTGGGCAAGGACAAGAACGTCCCGCTGGGCGAGCGGATCAAGTTCCTGGCAATTTACGGCTCCAATCTGGACGAGTTTTTCATGGTGCGCGTGGGCTCCTTGCAGGAGCGCGCAAACCTTGAGCAGAGCAAGACCAAAAAGGAAAAGCGGGAAAACAAGACCAACATGACCGCTGCCGAGCAGCTGGCCGCCATTATGCCCAAAACGGCGCAGCTGCAAGAAGAATGTGATAAATTCTACGCAAAGGCGCTGGAAAATCTGGCGGAGAACGGCTATCATAAGGTAGATTTCGACCACCTGACCAAGGAAGAAGAGCATCTCTGGAAAAAATACTTCCAGTCGGAGTTGTTCCCCATCCTCAGCCCGCAGATCGTGGATAACCGCCACCCGTTCCCGTTTTTACGCAACAAGGAGATCTATCTTGGTGTGCTTCTCAAGGAAAAGCATACGCAGGAGCAGAGCCTTGGCATCGTGCCCATCTCCAGCCAGATGGAGCGGCTGCACTTCATCAAAAAGGACGGCGCTGTGCAGTTTGCCCTCACCGAGGAGCTGGTGCTGCACTATACGTCCAGCATCTTCGGCAAGGATTCTATTCAGGAAAAATGCCTGTTCCGGGTCACCCGCAACGCGGATATCGACGTAAAAGAGGGCATGATGGATCACGATATCGACTATCGTGAGATCATGACTGAACTGCTCCGGCGCCGCCGCAAGCTGGCCGCTGTCCGTTTGCAGATCACCCCCGCCCCCGCACCGGAGGTGGAGCGGCTGCTGTGCAGTCGTCTGGAACTGACCCGCAAGCGGGTGTTCTTGCAAAAGAGCCCGTTGGATCTGAGCTTCTTCTTCAAGCTTTCCGGCCGCATGGAGGCCGAGGGACACCCGGCACTGTTCTACGCCCCCGCGCGCCCCATGCTGCCGCCGCCGGATTATGATCTGGCTGCCGAGGTACAGAAGCATGACGTGCTGCTCAGCTACCCGTACCAGTCCATCCGCCCCTTTATCGCCATGCTCAAAAAGGCCGCACAGGACCCGGACGTCATCTCCATCAAGATGACCCTCTACCGCATGGCGCGGGAGTCCCAGATCGTGCAGGCGCTGATGGAAGCTGCCGAAAACGGCAAGGAAGTGGTAGCGCTGGTGGAGCTGCGCGCCCGCTTTGACGAGCAGAACAACATCGGCTGGTCCAAGCAGCTGGAAAGCGCCGGCTGCACCGTCATCTACGGCTTCGAGGACTACAAGGTGCACTCCAAGCTGACCCTCATCACCCGCAAGGGCGCAGAGGGCTACTCCTACATTACCCAGATCGGTACCGGCAACTACAACGAAAAAACCAGCGAACTGTATACGGATTATTCCTTCATCACCGCAGACGAGCGCATCGGCGAGGAAGCCTCCAAGGTGTTCCGCAATCTGGCTGTGCAGCAGCTCACCGAAGAAAGCGACAAGATGCTGGTGGCCCCGCTGCGCTTCAAGAGCGTGCTGCTGGACGAGATGGATCACGTTATCGCTGCCGCCCGCATGGGTCGTCCGGCTTCCATGATCCTGAAAAACAACTCCATCAGCGACCGGGACATCATCCTGAAATTGCAGGAGGCCAGCTGCGCCGGGGTGCGCATTGATATGATCGTGCGCGGCATCTGCTGCGTGCGCGCAGAGGTGCCCGGCAAGACCGAGAACCTGCACATCCGCAGTCTGGTGGGACGGTATCTTGAGCATGGCCGTATTTACAGCTTCTTCGATGGCATCCACACCCGCATCTACATTGCCTCCGGTGACTTCCTCACCCGCAATACCGAGTGCCGCGTGGAAGTTGGCGTCCGGGTGGAGGATCCCGTTCTGGTGCAAAAACTCACGGATATCCTTCAGCTTCAGCTGCGGGATAACGTCAACGCCCGGGTCATGGATGCCAACGGCAGCTACCAGAAGGTGAAGCCCGCCGAGGGCGAGCCGTTGGTCAACAGCCAAATGGGCATGTACGAGTTGCTGCGCAACGACTGGCAGTGCACCGAGCCGTGGAAGCGCACCACCCCTGCGCCTGAAACAGAAAAACCGGCGGCAGTCTGCCAGGAAGTTACCGTGGAGCAGCTGAAGCAGGAGCTGCCCCATGTGTTCCAGCCTGCACCGGAAAAGGCCGAGAAGGCCGCCCCGGCGGCACAGCAGCCCGACCACTACGAGGCGCTGGAGCAGATGCTGAACAATAAGCCCCGCGCTGCGCAGCCCGCCCCCAAAGCTCCGGCTGCACCCCGCCCGGCTGTAAAGCCTGTTGTCATCGCACCCAAGAAAAAAAGCCTGCTGGAACGCATCGGGAGCTTTTTCCAACGCTGATCTGTAAAATCATGTAAACCAAAAACAGAGCTGCTGCGCAGAAATTTGTGCGGCGGCTCTGTCTTTTTGTTTATGTTCTCCCGTCCGTTGCTTGTGCATACACTATTCGGGATAGGAGGGCGGTGTATGCGGGCGAAACAGAGCGGACAGGCAGCAAAAATACGCAGACGGCGTTGTGGCATTGTGGCGCTGGTGCTGGCAGGACTGGTACTCTGCCTGCTGGCGGCTTTGCCGGTGCAGGCCGCACGGAGCACGGAAAAGTACTGTTTTCCGCTGGATACTGCGGCGTGGCGCATCTCGGATGCCTACGGCAAACGGACCGACCCCTTTACCGGCAAATCTGCGTTTCATTCCGGGCTTGACCTTGCCTGTGCGGAGGGTACAGCGGTGCGGGCAGTACAGGGCGGGGTAGTGACCGCAGCGGCATACAGTCCAAGCTACGGCAACCATCTGCGCATCCTGCACCCGGATGGCTGCGAGACCCGCTATGCGCACCTGCAATACCTCTATGTCCGTCCGGGAGAGGTGGTGCGGGCCGGGCAGACGCTGGGCACAGTGGGGCAGACAGGGCGCGCCACCGGTGCGCACCTGCATTTGGAACTGTGGCGGCAGGGCGCTGCCTGCGACCCTGCCGCCCTGCTGGAGACCGCTCCATGAACCGGGTACGGGTGGGGAAGCTTGTATTCCGGGACCCGGTGCTGCTGTGCGGCGTGGTGTATCTGCTGCTCTACTTTGATGCCAGCGGCTTTCTGCGGCTGGGACTGCTGGCGGCTGTTTTGCACGAACTGGGGCACATTTTTGTCTACTGTATCCAGCAAAGGCATCTGCCGGTCATCGAGGTGACCATGACCGGCTTTTGTATGCACACAGCAGGGGAGAGGCTCTCCCCGCGCCAGCGGCTCGTGCTGGCTGCCGCCGGGTCAGCGGTCAACTTTGCTCTTGCCGGGGTATGGGCGGTGCGTCTTTCACAGACCACCACCATCCGCGGCAGCGCGTTCTGGGCAGCGAATCTTCTGACGGGGCTGTTCAATCTGCTGCCGGTGCCCCCGCTGGACGGTGCACAGATGGCGGCGTGTGCAGGGGCGCTGTGGCAGCAAAAACACGGAAAGTATGCACAAACCGCCGGAAATGATTGCAAAACCGGCACATTTGGGGTAAAATAAAAAGAACGCAAAAAACGGATTGTTTATGGAGGACCCGATGTTTGATCCCAAACTGAAAGAAGCGCTGGGACGGGTGCAGAAGCCCGGCCGCTATACCGGCGGCGAGCCCGGCAGTATCTATAAAGAAAAGGACAAGGTGGATGTGCGCTTTGCCTTCTGCTTCCCGGATACCTACGAGGTGGGAATGTCCTTTCTGGGCGAAAAGATCCTGTACGAGCTGCTCAACAGCCACGAAAACTGGTGGTGCGAGCGCGCCTTTATGCCTTGGCTGGATATGAAGGCCGAGATGGAGCGCCTGCAGCTGCCGCTGTACACCATGGAGAGCAAGGACCCTCTCACGGCCTTTGATGCTGTGGGTTTTACCTTGCAGTACGAGCTTTCCTATACCAATATCCTTGCCATGCTGGACTTGGCAGGTATCCCGTTCTACTCCAAAGACCGTGATGACCGCTGGCCGCTGATCGTAGCGGGCGGCCCCTGCGCCTGCAACGCCGAGCCTATTGCGGATTTCTTTGATGTTATCCAGCTGGGTGAGGGCGAAAACCAGCTGCCCGCCATCTGCGCCGAGATCGAAAGAGCCAAAAAAGAGGGCATCTCCAAAAAGCAGCTGCTGCTCAACATTGCAAAGATCCCGGGCGTGTACATTCCGGCCTTCTACGATGTCACCTACTACGAGGACGGCAGAGTGAAGGCCATCACCCCCAACGAGCCTGGCATCCCCGCGCGCATCACGAAGGCCATCATCAAGGATCTGAACCAGTTTGCCCCGCCCACCAACTTTGTGGTGCCCATGGTGGGCGCCATTCAGGACCGCGCCAGCATCGAGGTGCTGCGCGGCTGCGTGCGCGGCTGCCGGTTTTGTCAGGCGGGCTTCTTGTACCGCCCCATGCGCCAGCGCGATGCCAGTTTGCTGAACAAGGCAGCACAGGATCTGTGTGCCAACACCGGCTACGAGGAACTGAGCCTTTCCAGCCTTTCCACCTCTGACCACGGTCAGCTGGAAGAACTGCTGGACGATCTGAACGAGTGGGCACCTAAGGAGCACGTCAGCCTGTCGCTGCCTTCCCTGCGTGTGGACAACTTCTCCCAGAGCCTCATTGAAAAAACCACCAAGGTGCGCAAGAGCGGCCTGACCTTTGCCGCTGAGGCCGGGACTCAGCGCCTGCGCGACGTCATCAATAAGAACGTCACCTGGGACGAAATCGAAAAGACCTGCTCGCTGGCCTTTGCCAACGGCTACACTTCCGTCAAGCTCTACTTCATGATGGGCCTGCCCACCGAGACGATGGAGGACATCGAGGGCATCGCCGAGACCGCTCAGAAGGTGGTCGATTTGTTCTACTCCAATCCCAAGCATGCCAAGGGCCGCGGCGTGCAGGTGACCATCAGCTGCGCCTGCTTCGTCCCGAAGCCCCACACCCCCTTCCAGTTCGTCCCGATGGATACCGAAGAGATGCTGCAGGCCAAGCAGAAGCACCTGCTCGAAAGCGTCCACAGCCGCAAGATCAAGGTCAACTACCACGACAGCACCACCAGCTTCCTCGAGGGCGTCTTTGCCAAGGGCGACCGCCGCCTGGCTCCCGTCATCCTCGAGGCCTACAAGCGCGGCTGCTATTTCGACGGCTGGGAAGAGTGCTTCCAGTACGACACCTGGATGCAGGTCTTCGAGGACATGGGCATTGACCCCAAGTTCTACTGCCAGCGCGCGATCGGTCTGGACGAAGTGACCCCGTGGAGCCACATGGACTACGGCGTCACCCACGAATATCTGGTGCGGGAGTACAACAAGGCCCTCGCGGCCCAGACCACTCAGCCCTGCAACCGTGCCTGCCACGGCTGCGGCGCAAACCATCTGTTAGGAGGACCGTGCTTTGATTACAGTAAGGATCTCGTTTAAGAAGATGAACGAAGCCTCCTACATCTCCCTGCTGGATATGCAGCGGGTGATGCAGCGGGTGCTCAAGCGCAGCGGCCTGCCGGTGTGGCATACGCTGGGCTTCAACCCCCACATCT
>CAJMQZ010000002.1 GCA_905215595.1 uncultured bacterium | reverse complement strand
CCAGCGCCTGACCGAAGAAGAACAGAACGAGATGCACCGCTACGAAGAATATTTGTTGTGGAAACGCAAAAAATAAGCCGCCCGGCGAGACCGTAAGGTCGCTGGGCGGCTGTTCTTTATATAATATACATCCATAGCAATCATCAACAATAAAATCACACTTCTCGTATGTTTTTATGGAAATTTCAGCCAATATGTGCTATAATCTTCCTCAGTACAGGAGGATGTTGATATGAACAATGGTGACGTTATTACTTTCAACTCTAAGAAAGCCTTCACATACATAAAACCACTAGGTAGTGGTGGAACAGGAGACACTCATTTATTTCTTGACGAAACAACTCGCATTCAGTTTGCAATAAAGAAATATGTTCCAAAAGATTCTCAATTCACTGATGAAGATTACAGAAGATTTGTTGACGAGATTATTATCCTTTTCAACATATCACATCCTAATATTGTACGGATATACAATTATTATCTTTTTCCAGAAGCTAAAACAGGTTACCTTCAAATGGAATATGTTGATGGCGTTAGTATTGATAAATTCGAACCGGATGGATGGGGAAAAGATTGGAATGCTATATTTTCAGAGGTAATCTCAGCCTTTGAATACCTCGAACAACATAACATATTGCATCGAGACATTCGGCCAGCTAATATTCTTATTGATAGAAATGAGAATGTTAAAATCATTGATTTTGGGTTCGGAAAGAAACTAAGCAATACAACAAAAAATCAAAACAGTATTTTGCTTAACTGGCCTGCCACAGAAATGCCATATGAAGTACAATCGAAGCAAGAATATGATGAACAAACCGAAATATATTTTGTAGGAGTACTATTCAAGCACATCTTAAAAGATGACTCCGCAGATTTTCGTTTTCAGCATATACTCGAAAAGATGACAAAAGTGAACCCAAGTCAAAGATACACTTCGTTTCATGAAATCGCAAGCGATGTATCAGTTGGCGTTCTAGGTGAAATAAACTTCACAGATGATCAAAAAAATTCATATCGCTGTCTTGCAGATGCATTGTCTAGCCATATCACTTGTTTTATCGCAAAATATTCTCCCATTACTGATATTTCAGTTATATTATCAAAATTATCAGAACTGATACGATGCTCTTCCTTAGAAAACTACATTCAGGACAACAGTAGACTAATTAATTGTTTTGTCACTGGGGGATACAAGTACAAATCACGCACTGACATCCGATTTCAAATCGTAGCTGATTTTTATGAATTAATAATAAGTCTTCCTCCATCAAAGCAAAAAATCATATTTGACAACATCTATGAAAGGCTTTCAGCCATTGATGTACAACCTATGGACGATGAACTTCCTTTTTGATACTCGTAGTCATTCAGTCGTTTGTTAGGCATTTAACATTTCCTACAAAAAAGGCCAACAGATGGTAGTTAAAGTATCTGTTAGCCTTTTATGTTTTACTTGCTGTTGTTAATTTTCTCTTCCAACATCATGAACCGATCAAAATCGCTCTCATACAGACGGTCCTGCACGATACGATACTTCTCATACTCGGTCTCCGCGTGGAGTTTCGCCTGCTCTGCACTGATCTTACCGGGGCCGGTCAGCAGCTCGTTGCCGTTGAACTCCAAAAAGCCGTCCAGACGCTTTGCCCAGTCCTCCATGCTCATGGGGATTTTCCGTTCTGCCTGCAATTCGGCATAATCCAGATAGAGCGACACGATGCGCTCCAGATAGTTCATTTCCTCTTTGCTCAGGTAGTTTTTGGCCACCGTCACATCTGCTTTTAGGATTTTTCCGTCCGGGGCATTCTCCCAAGTGGTAAGCCCCATGTGTTCCTTGTTGGCATCGGCCCGCTCATAGATCAGCTCTGCCGCCGTGTGGCGATGCACGGCATAGTGCATCTTGTTCTGGACGGTCTGGAAGAACAGCCGGGTCGTCTTAGCATCCTTGTCGTAATCGAACGCCGTAGCATACAGGTCTGTCACTTTCTGGTAGAACTTGCGCTCCGACAGGCGAATCTCCCGGATCTGCTGCAGTTGCCGCTCGCAGAATCCACCAGCGGGCTCAGCATTTTTCGATTCTCCCAGACGCAAAAAATCGGCACCCGCTTTTCAGCGAGTGCCGATTTTGTTACCCTATAGTGCGCTTTGATTTTTGGCGTAAGTGGCGTAAGTTTGGCGTAAATCCGCTTTTGCGCGCCCCAAAAATCAAGGATTCATGCGGTTTTTGGGCAGCTATTAGTACATGCCGCCCATACCGCCCATGTCACCGCCTGCAGCAGCGGGTGCAGCAGGGGGTTCCGGCAGATCAGCGACCAGGCTTTCGGTGGTCAGCACCATCTCAGCGACGGAGGCTGCGTTCTCCAGAGCAGAACGGGTGACCTTGGTGGGGTCAACGATGCCAGCAGCGATCATATCGTCCACAAAGACCTCGTTCTGAGCATCAAAGCCGTAGTTGGGCTTGTTGGCAGAGATGATCTTGTCGATGATGACACTGCCTTCCAGACCGGCATTCTTAGCGATCTGGCGCAGAGGAGCTTCCAGAGCCTTCAGAACAATCTTGGCACCGGTGCGCTCGTCGCCTTCCAGCGTGTCGCACAGCTCGCGCACAGCGGGGATCGCATTGATAGGAGCAGTACCGCCGCCGGCAACAACGCCTTCCTGAACAGCAGCCTTGGTTGCGTTCAGAGCATCCTCGATGCGGAGCTTCTTGTCCTTCATCTCGACCTCAGTAGCAGCGCCGACCTTGATGACAGCCACGCCGCCAGCCAGCTTTGCCAGACGCTCCTGCAGCTTCTCGCGGTCGAAGTCGCTGGTAGCGGCCTCGATCTGGTTGCGGATCTGAGCGATGCGGGATGCGATAGCGTCCTTGTCGCCGGCGCCGCCCACGATGGTGGTGTTCTCCTTGGTGACCTTGACCTGACGGGCATGGCCCAGCATCTGGACGGTAGCGTCCTTCAGCTCGTAGCCCAGATCAGAGGACACCACAGTGCCGCCGGTCAGGATGGCGATATCCTGCAGCATCTCCTTGCGGCGGTCGCCGAAGCCGGGAGCCTTGACAGCCACGACGTTCAGGGTGCCGCGCAGACGGTTGACGATCAGGGTGGACAGAGCCTCGCCCTCGATATCCTCAGCCACGATCAGCAGCTTCATGCCGTTCTGCATCACCTGCTCCAGCAGGGGGACCAGATCCTGGATGACGCTGATCTTCTTATCGGTGATCAGGACGGCGGCGTTGTCCAGAACAGCCTCCATCTTGTCGGTATCGGTGACCATATAGGGGGTCAGGTAGCCGCGGTCGAACTGCATACCTTCCACGATCTCGTTGTAGGTCTCGGCGGTGGTCTTGTTCTCCTCGATGGTGATAACGCCGTCAGAGGTGACCTTCTCCATAGCCTCGGCGATCAGACGGCCGATCTCGGGGTCGCCTGCAGAAATAGTGCCGACGCGGGCGATATCGTTGCTGTCCTTCACCTTCTGGCTGTGAGCCTTGATGGTCTCAACAGCCTTGGCAACAGCCTTGCTCATGCCGCGGCGGATATCCATGGGGTTTGCACCGGCGGTGACATTCTTCATGCCCTCGGTGACCATGGCCTGTGCCAGAACGGTTGCGGTGGTGGTGCCGTCGCCTGCTGCGTCGTTGGTCTTGGTAGCGACTTCACGCACCAGCTGTGCGCCCATGTTCTCGAACTCGTCCTTCAGCTCGATCTCCTTCGCAATAGTCACGCCATCGTTGGTGATGACCGGTGCGCCGAACTTTTTGCCCAGCACCACATTGCGGCCCTTGGGGCCGAGGGTGATTTTAACGGTGTTAGCCAGGGTATCAATACCGGCACACAGTGCCTTGCGGGCGTCCTCGCCCTGCTTGATCTGCTTTGCCATAATACATCGCTCCTTTATAATACAAGCTCAATTGAAAAGGGAAAATTCAGTTTCAGTCTTCCACAACAGCCAGAATATCGCTCTGGCGCACGATGGTGCACTCTTCGCCGTCCACCTTGACTTCGGTGCCGGAGTACTTGCTGGTGAGGACCTTGTCGCCGACCTTGACGGTCATCTTGACTTCCTTGCCGTCCACGACACCGCCGGGGCCAACTGCGATGACCTGTGCCACCTGCGGCTTCTCTTTGGCGCTGCCGGTCAGGATCAGGCCGCCCTTGGTGGTCTCCTCAACCTCAACAGTCTTAATGACAACACGGTCTGCAAGAGGAATGATTTTCATAATTCTTGCCCTCCAATTATATTGAATTTATTTGAAACTTTGTTGTGTCCTGCGGGGGCCTCGTGTGTGCTCCGCAGTGGTTTAGCACTCCTTTTCTCTGAGTGCTAAGTGTATTGTACTCATCTTGCTCTGAAAAATCAAGGGGTTTTGCAATTTTTCTTTGTTAAGAATTTATGACGCCCAAAAATCGCACTCTGCCACGCCAAAAAAGCAGTGCGTTCTTGACAGGACATGCCGCCTTTTTTATACTTATAACGCATTACAAAAACACAGTTGACGCGCTTTGCGGCAGAACGGAGGATACTTTGACAGACAAAAAGCTGATCTCATCTTTGCAGGGGCTGCGGGCAGTCGCATTTCTGAGCGTAGTCCTCTCCCATTGCGGGGCACCGTGGCTGGGGCCGTGGGCGATCACGGTATTCGTGGCGCTGTCCGGTTTTCTGATGACCTGCAACTATTACGACCGTCCCCGCACAGCACCGGGACTGCGGTCTGCCATAGCTTTCTCCCTTAAAAAAATACGAAAGCTGTACCCGCTGCACCTTATTATGATGGCTGCCGCGTTGTTATTTGTGCTGAAGGGGCTTCTGGCGCAGCCCTCTGCCCGCGGGGTACTCTCCTGTGCGGCGCAGCTTGTTGTAAGCATTTTTCTGCTGCAAACATGGATCCCCTCCAGCCGTTTCTGGTTCTGCCTGAACGGAGTGGCGTGGTATCTTTCGGTACAGGCTTTTCTGTATGCCATCTTTCCCCCGCTTCTCGTCGTGCTGAAAAAGGCGGATGCCCGCAGGCTGCGCTGCATTGCCGCCGTGATCTTCTGCGTGCAGTGTCTTTTCTCCCTTGCGGTCTGGAAAGTCGGGCTCAGCGGAAAGGCGGCCTTTTACCTGACCTATCTGTGCCCGCTGTTCCGGGCTGGAGATTTTACCATCAGCTGCTGCATGGGCTGCCTTTACCACAGCCGCAAACAGGAGCGTTCTCTGCCGGGCGGTGCTTTCTCCCTGCTGGAGCTTGCCGCTGTGCTGCTTGCGGGCGGCTGCCTGTTTATCGCCGCCAAGCAGGTGGGGATTCTGGGTGCGGTGGCCTTCCGGTACAATGTGCTGTTTACCCCCTCTGCGGTGCTGCTTGTCTGGCTGCTTTCCGTGGGCAAGGGGGTCATTTCCCGGCTGCTTTCCGCAAAGCCGTTTTTGTGGCTGGCGGGATTGTCCCCTTACGGTTTTCTGATCCATCAGGTGCTGATTCGGTATATGGAGTGGACTGCGGACAAGCTTAACCTCACAGTACATCCTGTGGTCTGGACCCTGACCGTATATCTGCTCACGCTCTGCCTGAGCAGCTTTTACAAGGCACTGGAGCACCGGGTACGGCAGCGCCTTGCAAAACAATAAGCAAAACACAAGGCCGCTGCACAGAACAATGTGCAGCGGCCTTGTTTGGGTCTGATGGTTTATTATTTACTTCACAGCCGCTTTTTTGGCGGTAAAGCGCTGGTAGGCGGGCAGCGGCAGCAGCACGCGGCCCGCCAGCGGCTGCACCTGTACCGACACCTGCTTGCAGGGGGCGCACTCGCCGTCCACGGTGGCAATGATGGGTCCACGGCCATCTGCTGCCCGCAGACTGACCGATTTTGCGCGGCGGTAGATAAAGTAAGGCTTTGCAGCCTCGGTCAGCTGGCCGTTTTGAAAGTGCTGGCCGTTTTTGTACAGCATCAGCAGCTTTGCAATGACCCGGCGGCTGACCTTGCGCACGATGAACACATCCAGCCAGCCGTCATCCGGCTGTGCCTCCGGCCCGGCCATAAAGCCGCCGCCGTAGGCGCGGCCGTTGCACACTGCGCACATTAGGCAGTCCACAGTCAGCACCTCGCCGTCAATGACGTACTCCACCCTGCGGCCGATATGCCCGCACAGCTGCTGAACTATGGACAGCGCATAGGCCGCCTCGCCGCCGCACAGGGGGATGCGCCGGAACTTAGGGATGCCGTAGGCCACCTGTGCGTCCAGACCGGCGGCACAGATGGTAGCAGAAAGCCCCAGACTGGTGCGCATCAGGTCGATGGGCACTGCCCCACCGGCCAGCTGAGCGTCCAGATCCAGAAACTCCTCCTTTGTACCGTAGGTGCGCAGAAAGTCGTTGCCGCTGCCATAGGGCAGACAGCCCACGGCGGTCTTATCAAAGCCGTGGGCACCGGTGAGCGCCTCGTTGAAGGTGCCGTCACCACCGGCGGTAAAAATGTGAAGCTCCACCCCGGCCTTCTGGGCGGCAGCGGCGGCTGCACGAGACAGTTCCCGGGCGTGGCCTGCGTGGGTGGTGACGCGGATGGTGTAGTCCTCCGGGGCAAGCCCGGCACCGGCAGCAGCTGCCGCGATCTGCTGCGGCAGGGTGCGGGTACAGTCGGCCTTTCCGGCTGCGGGGTTCAGAAGAAACAGCGTGTGCATCGGGGTCCTCCCTGTTGTAACTCTATTTCCTCTATAATAGTCGAAAACCGCACCGGTTGCAAGCAAAAAACGGTATTTTGCTGTTTTATTACAGGGTAACCGTTTCATCCTCCCGCAAAACGATGCTGCCATCGGCGGCGCAGTCTGCTGTCCAGTGCTGCCCCACGCAGGCCGTCCCGGCGGCAATGCGGTTCGCAAGTGCCTGCTCCACCGCCCTGTCCACCTGACGGCGCAGTTCCCGCGCACCGTAGGCCGATTGCGCCCGGGCAGCCAGTGCCGCCCCCACCTGCGGGGTGTGGCGCAGTCGGTAGCCGCTGCGTGCGGCGCGCTGCTCCAGCTGACAGAGCATTTTTTCTGCAATGGCGCAGAGGTTTTCTTCCGCCAGCGGGCGGAATACGATCACCTCGTCCAGCCGCCCGAGCAGTTCCGGCCGGAACCACTTTTTGGCCTCCTCCACGGCCTGCGCGGACTGCTTTTCAAACACCGCTTCTGCCCCGGCGGCAAAGCCCAGCGGCGCGTTCTGCCCCGCCAGGAACCTTGCACCCAAGTTTGAAGTAAGCAGCACGATGGTATTGCGGAAATCTGCCTTGCGCCCCATGGCATCGGTCAGCTGACCGTCCTCCAAAATTTGCAACAGGATATTCTGGATATCCGGGTGCGCCTTTTCGATCTCGTCAAACAGCACCACGCTGTACGGGCGGCGGCGCACGGCTTCGGTCAGCTGCCCGCCCTCGTCATGGCCGAGGTAGCCCGGCGGCGCACCCAGCAGCCGGGCGGCGGTGTGCTGCTCCTGATACTCCGACATATCAAATTTGAGCAGCGCCTTCTCGCTGCCGAACCAGCTGACCGCAAGCGCTCGTGCCAGTGCGGTCTTGCCCACGCCGGTAGGCCCCAAAAACAGCATAGCACCGATGGGACGCCCCGGCTCGCCCAGACCGGTGCGGCTGCGCCGGATGGCTCCCGCCACGGCAGCCACCGCACGCTGCTGACCGACGATCTCGGCATTCAGGCGGCTTTCCAGCTTGTCCAGACGCTCCCGCTCCTGCTCGCCCACCCGCTGGGCGGGCACGCCGCTGGCCGCTGCCACCACGCGGGCGATATCCTCCGGGGTGAGCACCGGCTGGGTGCGCTGCTCCTTTTCGGCAAGGATACGCGCCGCCGCACAGGCTTCGTCCACAAGGTCGATGGCCTTATCCGGCAGGCAGCGCCCGGGCAGATACCGCACCGAAAGCTCCACTGCCGTCTGCAAGGTCTGGGGCGGCAGGCGCACGTTATGGTATCGCTCGTAGCGGGGTGCAAGGCCGTTGAGGATCTCCACCGCCTGCGCGGGGGTAGGCTCCTCCACCTGCACCCGGCCAAAGCGGCGTTCCAGCGCGGCGTCCTTCTGGATGTGGGTGCGGAACTCCTGATTGGTGGTGGCGCCGATGAGTTGCAACTCGCCCCGGGCAAGCACCGGTTTCAGGATGCTGGCGGCGTCGATGGCGCCCTCGGCGGCACCGGCACCCACGATGGTGTGGAACTCGTCGATAAACAGGATGGCGGTGCCGTCCCGCACCAGCTCTTCCAGCAGGTTTTTCAGCCGCTCCTCAAAATCTCCCCGGTACTTGGTGCCCGCCACCAAGCTGGCCATATCCAGCGCCAGCAGCCGCCGCCCTTGCAGCGCTCTGGGCACCTGCCCGGCGGCAATGCGCAGCGCCAGACCTTCGGCCAGCGCCGTTTTGCCCACGCCCGGCTCGCCGATCAGACAGGGGTCGTTTTTCTGGCGGCGGCACAAGATCTCCACCATGCGGTCAAGTTCCGCTTCCCGGCAGAACACCGGGTCCAGCTCTCCTTCGGCGGCGCGGCGGGTCAGGTCGCGGCAATATTTATCGCTGGCGCGGCTGCCCCGGGGGATGCTGGCCGACACACGGGGCTGGGCGGGCAGCACAAACTGTCCGCTCAGCTGGCGGCACTCCCGCACTGCCTCGGTGAGCGAAAGCCCCATCTCCGCCAGCAGCAGCCCGGCGGCGCAGCCGTCATCTTCCAGCATGGCACAGAGCAGATGTTCCGGCTCTGCCCGGCTGACGTGGGCGTTCTGCGCCCCAATGAGCGCATAGTCCATGGTGCGGCGCAGGTCCGGTGCCATGGCCTGCCGGTCCAGCCGCTGTGCCGGGCCGCTGCGCTGCTGAGCCAGCTGGCGGCGCACCTCCGGCTCGGTGATGTTTTTCCGGGTGAGGAACTGCGCCGCAGCGCCCTGCTGCCGCAGCATTGCCAGCAAAAGATGGCTGGTATCCGCCTGTTCACAGCCCAGATCTCCCGCCAGCTGCACCGCCTGCTGCAACAGCCGCGCCGCCGGGCGCGAAAAGCCCCGGTAACCGCCCATGCCCAGATTTTTCCAAATGCCCATGTGTCTGCTCCTTGCTGCATATAAAATCGTCTGCACTGGAAGTATAGCCCCAAAGGCGCAGAAAAAATCAGTTATTTGTGTCGGGCGGCAGAAAAGTAAAAACCGATCCGCAGCGGTTGCCGGGGCGCGGGTGCGTCCGGCTGCTGCGGATCGGTTTTTGAGATTTTATCTTGCGGGGAACGTTTTCAGAACGAGCCGCCTCCGCCGCCGTGGGTGGAGCCGCTGGAGGAGGTGTGAGTGGAGCTGCCGCCGGAACTGCCGGAGTCAGTCTCCTTCGGCCGCTCGGTGCGGTGGACCTCACGGTACAGATACAGATCCCGCTGGTTGGTCAGCTTCATGCTGCCCTGCCGCACATAGTCGGTTGCATCCCGCTGCGGTGCCACGCTCTTGAGCCGGCTCTTCATCACGCCGGTCACGATCAGTGCCGTGATCAGGCCAATGACCAGCGCCACGCCCAGATACACGATCGAGAACGGCTCCTTGGGCATGTTGTCCACATCGTAGGGGTGGCCTTCGCGGGCGGCGGTAACATACGCATCCGTCCACTGGATAAAGGTGCGGAAGGCGGCAGCGTAATCACCGTCTGCCATATCGGGGGTCATCTGCTCGCCAAGGTACTGGATGCCGGCATCCGTAAAGGCGGTAATGCCGTAGCCGCAGGTGGAGATATGCCATTTGCGGTCGCCTATGCTCACCACCAGCAGCACGCCGTCCCGGTTTTCACCGTAGCCGAACTGGCAGTAATCGTACAGGTCATCGGCGTATTCTTCCATGCTGGTGTAGCCCTCGCTTTCCAGCGAGTCGATGGTGGCAATGATCACATCAAAGCTCTGGCGGACGCTCAGTTCCTCCAGCGAAGCTTCCAGCTCGCTGTCCTCGTCCTCGGTCAGGACTTCTGCGCTGTCGTTCACGCGGTAGTACAGGTCGGCAAAACCGTCTGCGGCAAAGGCCGGTGCGGCCAGCGCCAGCAAAATCACCAGTGCGGCCAGCGCAGCACAGAGGGAGCGCAGTCGGGTAGCAGTGTTTTTCATCTTCCGTCCCTCCTTTACAGAATCCCGGCCAGCCACAGCAGCCACATCACCGCATAGGATGCAGCACCAACAGCTGCCGTAAGTCCCAGCGTCCACTTGCGAGCGGCGGCCTTATCCACCGGCAGGTTGCCCACAAACTTGCCGGTCTGACCGTTCATGGCAAAAATGTAGTTGTTGCCCTGCCAGCTGGTGCTCAGCACCCACACCGGGAACAGGGCATACTTTGCCTTGCCGCCGTGCAGCTGGATGCTGCTGTTCTCCATTTTCACGGAGTCGTAGCCGGTAACAGTCTGGGTAAAGGCGTCCTCTGTGGACTGACGGACGCGCTCGTTGGCGCGCTGGATGCTCTTTTGGGCGTCCACATCGTACTTATCGGCCACATAACCCGCCAGATACGCGGTCTTGAAGGGCACGGCATCCTGCATGGCAAAGGGCTCGATGGATTCCATCAGGTCGTCTGCCATCTTGGAGGAGCCGTCCACCGGCACGGCATCAAAGCCCAGCGCGCCGTCCCGGCGCACAGAGTAGTAGCTGGTCTCGGTATAATCGTAGTCGTCATCCGACCAAAAGCGGGTGCGGGTGGCGGTAAAGCGCAGCTGGGCGTCTGCATCGCTGTCGTACAGCCAGAAGGGCACATACACGCCCTTGATCTCGTCAATATGGTTCTGGCTGCGGAACACCTTGGGCAGCAGGGTCTTGCCCTTGAGGTGCTCCTGCAATTTTGCCTTGGCAGCCTTTTTATCCAGCTTGAAGGGGATGATGAGGTCGGGGCGCAGATCTCCGGCAAACTGTCCGGTCAGAACGATGGGGTTGCCGCAGAAGGGGCAGGCCGAGGCGGCCATGGTGTCGTCGCCCACGATCTCGCCGCCGCAGCTCTTGCAGCTGTAAGTATGCAGACCGGCGGTCTCGCCCTCTGCCCAGCTGCCGCCGGGGGTGGCCCAGTTCATCTCGCTGGGCTTTTGGTCTTTCAGGTCCTCATCGTAGCCCTTCAGTGCGTCCACCTCAAACTCGGTGTCACAGTAGGGGCATTTCATCTTCTGGGTGGTGCTGTCAAACCGGATCGCACCATCGCAGCAGGGGCACTTATATTCCAGCATTCCTGCCATAGTGTTTCCTCCTGTAGTCTGCGGAGCAAGGACTTATTTGCTTTTCTGCCCTGCCCTGCAGCGTGATCGGTCATTGTGCGCGGGTTCAGCTGCGGTCGCTCTCGTCAAAGGGGTCGCCGCACTCCGGGCAGAACTTGGGCGGGTGTGCGGGGTCGGCCGGTTCCCAGCCGCACTTGTCGCACTTATACTTGGGGGTACCGGTGGGCTTGGGTTTACCGCACTCGGAGCAGAACTTGCCCTTGTTCACCGCACCGCAGCTACAAGTCCAGCCCTCTGCTGCCGCCGGGCGGGGCTTGCCGCACTCCGGACAGAATTTGCCGGTAACGGTAGCACCGCAGCTGCAAGTCCAGCTGTCCGCAGCGGGCTTCGGCTCCGGCTTTTTGCTGCCGCATTCCGGACAAAACTTGCCGGTGGCGATAGCGCCACAGCTGCACTTCCAGCTATCGGCAGCAGAAGTCTGCTGCTGGGGTGCTGCGGGCTGCTGCCCCATGGCGAACAGGTTCTGGGCGTTCATGCCGTTTGCACCGGCTGCCATGCCCATGCCCATAAAGCCGGTCATGGCACCGGCAGTGTTCCCTGCGGCGGTCTTCATGGCGTCGATCTGACCACCCACCAGACGGGCGGCGGCGGTGGTGGGATCGGTGGTCATGGCGTTTTCTTCCCACTCGGTGATCTTCTTCTGCTGCTCCTCCGGGATGGACAGGGAGTTGATATTGAAGGAGAACACCTCAATGCCGCGCTTCTTGCGCCAGATATTGGACAGCTGCTCGTTGAGGGCCTCGGAGATCTCCAGCGTGTGGGCGGGGATCTCGTAATACTGCACCTTGTTTGCCGAAAGGGTGGCCAGCGCAGGCTGCAAGGCGTTCATCAGCTCACTCTTCAGGCGGGGAGCCAGCTCCGAGGCATCATACTGGTTGGAGACGTTGCTGCACACGTTGGTGTAGAACAGCAGCGGGTCGCAGATGCGGTAAGTAAAGCTGCCGTTGCAGCGGATATTCACCGAGAGCTTGTAGCCCCGCTCCTCGCTGACCACTACGCGGAACGGGATGGGGGTGGCGGTGCCGTACAGGATCTCGCCCAGTTCCTTGGTGTTGATGTAGTATACGCGCTGATCCTTGCCGGTGTCGCCGCCGTAGGTAAAGCGCTTGGCCACGGTCTGGAAGGTAGCTGCCAGACTATCGCCAAAGTTGCCGGTGAACACGCTGGGCTCGGTGGAAGAATCGAAGGTAAACTCGCCCGGCTCGGCGCACACCTCCACCACCTTGCCCTGCTCCACGATGAGCATACACTGACCATCGGCCACAGCAATGCCACTGCCGTTGGTGATGATGTTATCCTCGCCGTGGTTGGAGCTGCGGCGGGAGGTGCGCTTCTGGCCCTTGACCATCAGCACGTCCTTATCCAGAGAATCGCAATAGAAAAATTCCTTCCACTGGTCTGCAAGCGTTCCACCCAGTGCGCCCATACCTGCTTTGATCAAACCCATAATAATTTCCTCCTGTATGTTTTATTGTTTTTGCTCTCTTCTTTATCATGCAGAACGATTTCGTTTGTAAAAAGGTTCTGCCTGCTCAGGGGTAAGGGTCAGATAATTGATATTATAATCATACTGCAATGCGGCGCTGAACGCAAGGCATTTCTAACCGTTGCCACCTGCCTTTCCGACTTCTTTCACAAAAAGAACACCGGAGCGTCCATAGAGACTCCGGTGTTCCGAAATAATATTTTTATGCTTGTCCCGTGCCCCAAAAGGCTTAGAACCGCCGCCATGTATCCGGCATAAACAGCACCAGCATGGGGAAGATCTCCAGACGTCCGGCCAGCATATCGAAGATGAGCACCAGCTTTGCGGGGTCTGCAAAGCAGCCGAAGTTCTGCATGGGGCCTGCCATTTCCAAGCCCGGGCCGATGTTGTTCAGGGTAGCAGCCACGGCGGTAAAGTTCGTCACCATATCAAAGCCGTTCAGGCTGATGAGGAAGAAGGAAGCCGCAAAGATAAAGATATAGGCCGCAATGAACACGTTGGTGGTGCGGATGGTCTCGTGGTTCAGCAGCTTGCCGTCCATGCGGGCGGGCGCTACCACCTGCGGGTGCAGGGCGGTCTTGAGCTCCTTGGCCAGAGTCTTACCCAGAATGAGGAAACGGCTCACCTTGATGCCGCCGCCGGTACTGCCGGCGCAGGCACCAATGAACATGAGCATGACCAGAATCTCTTTAGAGAGGGTCGGCCACAGGTCAAAATCGCAGCTGGAAAAGCCGGTGGTGGTGATGATGGAGCCCACCTGAAAAGCGGCCTGCCGCAGCGCCTCGCCAAAGCTGTTGTACATACTATAAATATTGGCAGTGATGATGCCCACTGCCACTGCGATGACCACAAAGTAGCCCCGCACCTCCTCGCTGGCAGCAGCGCGGCGGAACTTGCGCATGAGCAGCAGGAAATAGGCGTTGAAGTTGACGCCGAACAGGATCATGAAGATGGTCACGACCCACTGGATGTAGGGCGAAAAGCTGGCAAAACTATCGTTGCGGAAGCCGAAGCCACCGGTGCCCGCCGTACCAAAGGCAGTGAGCATGGCTTCGAACAGGGGCATTCTGCCAACAAGCAGGAACACCAGTTCCAGCACGGTGAGGGCAAAGTAGATGCCGTACAGGATCTTAGCGGTGGACTGCACTTTTGGGACCAGCTTATCCACCTGCGGGCCGGGGCTTTCAGCTTTCATCAGGTTGACATGGGAGCCGCCGGTCAGCGGCAGCAGCGAGAGCAGAAACACCAGAACGCCCATACCGCCGATCCAGTGGGTAAAGCTGCGCCAGAACAGAATACCGTTGGGCAGTCCCTCTACGGCGGGCAGAATGCTGGCACCGGTGGTGGTAAAGCCGGAGACTGTCTCAAACAGGGCATCCACGGGGTTCGGGATGCAGCCGGTGAGCACAAAGGGCACTGCACCCATCACCGAGATGAACACCCAGCACAGCGAGGTAGCCGCAAAGCCTTCGCGCATATAGAACACCTTACTGCGGGGTTTGATGGTGTGCAGGGCGTAGCCGATGCTGGCGCTGACGGCAGCTGTGAGCAGAAACACGCCCAGCACCATCCACTCGCCATACACTAAGCTGGCGGCGGCGGGCAGCAGCAGCAACGCGCCCTCGATCATCAGCACATAGCCCAGCAGACGGAAAACGATCGCATAATTCATAGTCCGCCTCCGTCAGTGCTCCACAATATCGCGCAGATCGTGCAGACCATGCTCCAGCGTGACCACGATGACGTTGTCGCCCACCTGGATCTGGTCGCCGCCGCGGGGGATCAAAATCTTGCTGCCGCGGGTAATGCAGCACAGCAGCAGGTTCTTTTTCAGGTGCAGCTGACTCAGGGGCACACCGGTAGCGTCGCTCTCCTCGTGCACCGTAAATTCCAGTGCCTCCACGCGGTCGTCCAGTATGCGGTACAGAGTCTTGATGTTGTTGCCCGCCTCGTTTTGCAGGGCGCGGACGTATTGCACGATGTAGTCACAGGTCATGTACTTAGGGTAGACCACGCTGCCCAGATCCAGCCCGGCCAGAATATCGTCAAATTCCAGACGGTTGACCTTGGTCACCAGCTTGCCGTGAGAGTGCTTTTTGGCAAACAGGGTCAGCAGCACGTTCTCCTCGTCGATGTTGGTTAGTGCCACGAAAGCTTCGGTGGATTCCAGACCCTCGGAAAGCAGAAACTCGCGGTTGGAGCCGTCCTCGTTCAGGATCTGTGCGCCGGGCAGCTGCTCGGCCAGTTCTACGCAGCGGGCAGCGTCCCGCTCCACAATGCGCACCCGCACGTGGTTTTCCAGCAGTTCCTGACTGAGGTAGTAGGCAATGGCACCGCCGCCCACGATCAGGGCGTTGCGCACCGGCTGCACCGGCAGATGCAGCTGCTGGAAGAAGGCATGGGCCTTTTCCTGCGTAGCAAGGAAAGTGACCTGATCGCCCTTTTGCAGCACAAAGTTACCGTTGGGGATGATGACCCCGCCCTCACGCTCCACCGCGCACACCAGAATATCGCTCTTGAGCCGGGTGGGGATCTCGCGGATGGCTACGCCGTCCAGTGCATCGGGCAGCGCAAACTTGATCAGCCGCACACGGCCGTCCGCAAAGGTATCGATCTTGCTGGCACCGGGGAACCGCAGCAGATGAGAGATCTCCTTTGCCGCTGCCATTTCCGGGTTGATGATGGCGGAAATGCCGATCTGCTTTTTGATAAAGTCCAGCTCGTGGCTGTAGGACGGATTGCGCACGCGGGCAATGCCGTGGCAGTGGCCCGCCTTTTTGGCGAACATGCAGCAAAGCAGGTTCAGTTCGTCCGAGCCGGTGACCGCAATGAACACGTCCGCATCCTCAATGCCGGCCTCGGACAGGGTGGTGATGGACGAGCCATTGCCCACAATGCCCAGCACGTCGTAGCTTTCGGTCAGGTGCTCCACGCGCGCTTTGTTGGTGTCCACCACAGTCACGTTGTGGCCTTCCTCGCTGAGCTGGCGCGCCAGAGCCGTGCCGACCTTGCCGCCGCCCACCAGAATGATCTTCATAACAAGTCCTTTCTCCTTTGGCAGCCCCTTTCCCCGGGGCATACAAGTACAGCATAGTATACCATATCCCGCCGCAAAGTTCTACCGTTTGCCCCGCAAATACAGCGAATTGCCAAAAAAGCGACAGTTCCTTTGTGCAAAAGGCCAATTTGCAGCGTGAAAACGCAAAAAGGGGCTGCCGCATAGCTTTGTGCAGCAGTCCCTTGGGGCAAAACGATTTAGAATGCCCACCGCGTACGCTTTGGGCATCCTCAGCAGAAAAATTATTGTCATAAGAGCAATGCCGGGCCGCCTGCGGGCTGCCCGGCATTGCATTTTCACGGAAAAACAGGGTTTCCCCCTGCTGTCCGGTCTCAGTACCGCTCTACGCCGTCCTTTGTGACAAGGGCGTACACCAGCGGGGCTTCCTCCGGCTTTTCAGCGCCGTACACAAGGCCGCTGCGGTACTCGGCTGCGGCAGCTTCAAACTTGTCCGCTGCGCCGTAGAAGGTGGCAAGGCTTTCGCCCTTATGGACGTAGTCACCGCGCTTTTTGTGCAGGGTGATACCGGCGGCAAAGTCCAGCGGGTCGCCTTTTTTTTGGCGGCCTGCGCCCAGCAGCACACTGGCAGAACCGATCTTTTCCGCATCGTTGGCCACAATGTAGCCGTCCTGCTCGGCCAGCAGTTCGTAGCTGGCAGCGGGCTGTGCAAACAGGCTGTAATCATCCAGCACCCGAATGTCGCCGCCCTGCGCGGCAAACATTTCCTTGCACTTTTCAAAGGCAGAGCCGTCCGCAATGACAGCCTCAGCCATAGCGCGGCAGTGGGCGGCATCGCCCTTGCCTGCCAGTACCAGCATGTTGGCCGCCAATTGCAGGCACACCTCGGTCAGGTCTGCCGGGCCGTGGCCTTTGAGCACGTCCATGCTCTCCATCACTTCCAGACTGTTGCCGATGTTGTGCCCCAGCGGGGTGTCCATATCGGTGATCATGGCGGCTACCCGGCGGCCATGGTGGGTGCCGATGGCGACCATCAGCTGCGCCAGCTCAATGCTCTGGTCAACAGTTTTCATAAATGCACCGGTGCCGGTGGTGACGTCCAGCAGGATGGCGTCCGAACCGGAGGCCAGCTTTTTGGACATGATGCTGGACGCAATCAGCGGGATGCAGCTGACGGTGGCGGTAACGTCCCGCAGGGCGTACATCTTTTTATCCGCCACAGCGATACCCTCGCTCTGGCCGATGACCGACAGACCGATCTGGTTCACCTGTGCAAAAAACTCCTCCTGCGAGAGGGCGGTCTTTGTGCCGGGCACGCTCTCCATTTTATCAATGGTGCCGCCGGTGTGGCCTAAGCCCCGGCCGCTCATTTTGGCGATCTTCACCCCGCAGGCCGCCACGATGGGCGCAATGACCAGCGTGGTCTTGTCGCCCACGCCGCCGGTGGAGTGCTTGTCCACCTTGATGCCCGGAATGGGAGAAAGGTCTACCATCACGCCGCTGTGCGCCATTACATCGGTCAGTTCGGCGGTCTCCTCATTGGTCATGCCGCGCAGATACACCGCCATCATCCATGCGGCCATCTGATAATCGGCCACTTCCCCGCTGACGAAGCCGTTGACAATAGCTTCCAGCTCCTCCCGGGTGTGGGTGCCGCCGTCGCGCTTTTTTGCGATCAGATCATAAATACGCATCGTTTCACGCTCCTGTTCTTACTGTTTTTGAGGGCGTTTTATGCCCGGATCTCCTGCCATACGCTCTGGCCGTCCAGCGTGGAGGCGTCCACTTCCAGATATTCGCAGATGGTCTGGGCGATGGTGCCGAAGCACAGCTTGGTGCCCAGATCCGTCCCCGCCTTCACACCCTTGCCGCAGACCAGATACGGCACATACTCGCGGGTATGGTCGGTGGTCTTGGTGTAAGAAGGGTCGCAGCCGTGGTCGGCGGTGATCATGAGCAGGTCACCCTCCCGCATTCCCGGCAGGAAATCAGCCAGAAAACGGTCGAACTCGGTGGCGGCGGCAGCGTAGCCTGCCACGTCGCGGCGGTGGCCGTAGAGCATATCAAAGTCCACCAGATTCACGAAGGCAAGGCCTTCAAAATCCCGGGTCTGCAAGGCCTTGGTAAAGGCGATGCCGTTGGTGTTGCCGGTGGTCTTGATCTTTTCGGTCACGCCCTCGCCGTCAAAGATATCGTAGATCTTGCCCACGGCGATCACGTCCTTACCGGCATCCTTCAGCAGATCCAGCATGGTGGCGCGGGGCGGTTTCAGGCTCAGGTCGTGGCGGTTGGTGGTGCGGTAGAAGGTATCCGCGCTGTTGCCAAGGAAGGGGCGGGCGATCACACGTCCTACGCCGTATTTGCCTTTGAGCATTTCCCGGGCGATCTCGCAGTAGCGGTACAGTTCCTGCACCGGTACAAGCTCCTCGTTGGCAGCCACCTGAAAGACGCTGTCAGCGCTGGTGTAGACGATGAGGGCATTTTCCCGCATGGCCTGTTCGCCGTAATCCTTCAGTACCTGCGTGCCGGAATAGGGCTTGTTGCACAGCACCTTGTGGCCGGTCTTTTGCTCATACTCCCGGATCAGCTCCTCCGGGAAGCCCTCGGGGAAGGTGGGCAGCGGCTCCGGGCTGACCACACCGGCGATCTCCCAGTGGCCGATGGTGGTATCCTTGCCCATGCTCTGCTCCTGTAGGCGGGCAAAGGCAGCCGCCGGGGCATCCGTCTTTTCCCCTGCGGTCACGCCGTCAATGTTGAACAAGCCCAGCTTGCGCAGGTTGGGGCAATTGAAATTGGGGTGGTTCGCAATGGCACCCAGGGTGTTGGTGCCTGCATCGCCAAAGGCAGCGGCGTCCGGCTCTGCGCCAATGCCAAAGCTGTCCAGAACGATCAGAAAAACGCGTTTTTCCATAATGGTCACTCCATTTCTCCGGGGCGCGCCCCGGAACAGTACTACTTTATTACCCTTATTATAAGCAAAAAGCCCCTCGGATGCAAGAGGAAGCAGCCTTGTGCGGTCTTATCAGTTTTTACGTTTTGCAGCAGTTTTCCTCTGTCAGGCAGCACGCAGAAAGCTGCGGCACATCGTTAAAAATTTTACAATCATTCCCACAGACAGAAACAAATGCAAAAACTTGTATTCAAGCAAAAATTCCTCTTGCTCTCTTGCGCCGGAAGGATTATAATAATAGGTGGTAGAGTTTTGGGTTTTCCCACTCTGCCATATAAACCAACCCGCTGTACCGGGAACTTTTTGTTCCCCTTGGTCATACACAGCAGCCTGCAGGGATGCTGTGCCGGATATAGGTAAGAGAGAGTTGACGGAGGTATATTGCATGAGAAAGACAAAAATTATTTGCACCCTTGGCCCTTCCACCGATAAGGAAGGCGTTCTGCGCGATCTGATTGCCAATGGCATGAACGTGGCCCGTTTCAATTTTTCCCACGGTTCTCACGAGGAGCATCTGGGTCGCCTTGAAAAGCTGAAGGCTCTGCGCGAGGAGCTGGGCAAGCCCGTGGCTGCACTGCTGGACACCAAGGGCCCCGAGATCCGCCTGAAGGACTTCAAGAACGGCGTTGAGAATCTGGTTGCCGGCCAGACCTTTACCCTGACCACCCGCGATGTAGAGGGCACCAACGAGATCTGCTCCATCACCTACAAGGATCTGCCCATGGACGTGGAGCCGAACGGCACCATCATGCTGGATGACGGCCTGATCAAGCTGCAGATCCAGACCGTGAACGACACCGACATCGTCTGCACCGTACTGAACAGCGGCAAGATCAAGAACAAGAAGGGCGTCAACGTGCCCGGCGTGCACCTGTCTATGCCGTATATGAGCCAGCGCGATAAGGATGATATCATCTTCGGCATCCAGCAGGGCTATGATTTCATCGCAGCTTCCTTTGTGCGCACCGCACAGGACGTGTACGATATCCGCAACCTGCTGAACCAGTACGATTCCAACATCCGCATCATTGCAAAGATCGAGAACCGCGAGGGCGTGAACAACATCGACAGCATTCTGGCCGCTGCCGACGCCGTGATGGTGGCCCGTGGCGATCTGGGCGTGGAGATCGACTTCACCGAGCTGCCCGGCATCCAGAAGACCATCATCGACCGCTCCTTCTCCTTCGGCAAGCCCATCGTCACCGCCACCCAGATGCTGGACAGCATGATCGTGAACCCCCGCCCCACCCGCGCCGAGATCTCGGACGTGGCAAACGCCATCTACGACGGTACTTCTGCCATTATGCTGTCTGGTGAGACCGCTGCCGGTGCCTACCCCGTGGAGGCGCTCAAGACCATGTCTGCCATTGCCGAGCGCACTGAGCAGGAGGGCTTCCATCTGCGCGGCCGCACGATGGATTTCAACCCCGGCAAGATCAGCGTCTCTGACGCTACCGCCCATGCCGCCTGCCTGACCGCACGGGATGTGAACGCCGCCGCCATCGTGACCGTGTCCGAGTCCGGCACCACCGCCCGCCTGCTGAGCAAGTACCGCCCGCAGCAGCCCATCATTGCCTGCGTCATGCGCGAGCAGGTGCAGCGTCAGCTGTCCCTGAGCTGGGGCATCACCCCGCTGATGATGTCTCTGGCACACAGCACCGATGAGCTGATCGAGATGTCCACCGCTCTGGCCAAGGAGAACGGCTACCTGCACAACGGCGAGCTGGCTGTTGTGACCGCAGGCGTGCCCGTGGGCGTTTCCGGCACCACCAACATGATCAAGATCCACATGGTGGGCAACTGTCTGGCTACCGGCGTAGGCGTCGGCCCCGAGAACAATGATGTTGCCAGCGGCAAGGCCTGCGTCTGCCGCACCATGGACGAGGTACGCGCCAAGTTCAAGCCCGGCATGGTGCTGGTGGTTCCCTCCACCAGCAACGAGATGCTGAGCTTTGTGCGCGACGCTGCCGCTCTGGTGGTAGAGGAGCCCGGCCTGAACAGCCACGCCGCTATTGCCGGCAAGGCACTGCTGAAGCCCACCGTTGTGGGTGCCGCCGGTGCTACCAGCCACATCCGCGATGGTCTGATGGTGGCTGTGGACTGCGCACACGGCAGTGTGCAGCGCCTGCAGGGCTAAGGCATAAAAGGAGAACCGTAGTATGGAACGTATCGCAAGCTTTTGCGTGGATCACACCCGGCTGGAGCGCGGGATGTACCTGAGCCGTCAGGACGGCGATGTGCTCACCTGGGACATCCGCATGAAAAAGCCCAATCAGGGCGATTACCTGACCACTGCTGCCGCCCACACGCTGGAGCATCTGTTTGCCACCTACGCGCGCAACAGCGCCGTGAAGGACGGGGTGATCTATGTTGGCCCCATGGGCTGCCGCACCGGCTTTTACCTGCTTACCCGGGGGCTGACCCCGGCGCAGGCATTGCAGCTGACGGTGGACGCCTACCGCTTTATGGCCGATTTTGAGGGCGCCGTGCCCGGTGCCAGCGAGGTGGAGTGCGGCAACTACCGCGATATGGATCTGCCTGCCGCCAAGGCCGAGGCCGCTGCCATGCTGCCTGTGCTGGAAGGCCTGACCGCAGAGGATCTGCACTACTGATCTGTCAATATAAAGAGAGCGCCGCACAAAATACCGTGCAGCGCTCTTTTTGTTACCAAATGATGCGAAAGTATTATTTATAATTTTAGGGCAGGGGAACGTCTGCGGATGTTCCCCTGCCCTGTTTTTACTAAAAGAGATCTCAAATCAGCCCCAAGGCTGTAAACTCCTTGGCAATGCCGTCCTCATACACCGAGGGGGCAATGCGGTCGCAGCGCTGCTTCAGGTTTGCAGAGCCGTTGGCCATGCAGACGCTGATGCCGACCACATCGGTCATTTGCAGATCGTTGTCGCTGTCGCCAAAGCCGATGCTGTCCTGCAGGGGCACGCCGAGATAGTCGCAGACGGCCTTGATGCCGCGTCCCTTATCAAACCTACGGTTGATGAGTTCGCCGTTCACATAGCCGCCGTCCAGACCGTCCAGCTTGCTCTCGCAGAACACGAATCTGTCCTCGTACAGGCGCTTGGCCTCGTTCAAGTCCTCGCTGCGCTCTGCGATATATACGATCTTATACAGCGGCTCGCCCTTGTACTCGGCCAGCGGACTCATGGTCATGCCGTCCTCCATGGCCTTGCGCCAGCGGGCGGCTTCGCTGTTCAGGGGGCCTGCATCCCGGTGGGTGAAGCTCCAGCGCTCGATCATCTTCAGGCTGCCGTAGGTGGCATCCCGCGCTTCCAGCGTGCACTCTACACCGTGGCGCTCCATGGCGCTGCGCACGTCCTTTGCCAGCTGCGGCTCCATAGGCAGGTCTACCAGCACCTTGTCCCCGCAGAACACATAACCGCCTGCGCTGCACACCGCGCCATCAAAACCATAGTCCAGCAGCGGCTGGGTCATGCGCAGGTTGCGCCCGGTGCACAGAAACAATTTATGGCCGTTGGCGTGCGCCTTGCGCAGCGCTTCCACCGTGCTTTGGGGGATCAGCATCTCGCCCGGGGGCAGCAGAGTGCCATCGATATCTAAAAAAATCAGTTTTTGTTTCATTTGTTCCTCTTTTTTACAGCGAGCCGCGCTCTACCAGCGTATAGCCCAGCGTGGTCTGGCGCACCGGCGCAGCGTCCGGCCCGGTATGCTCCAGGCTTTGCAGCAGCATCCGGGCGGCCTCCTGCCCTACCTGCTTTTGGTAGAAGCGGATGGTGGTCAAGCCGGGCTGCACTACCTTGCCTGCCCAGTTATCTCCGATGCCTGCAAGGCCGACATCCTCCCCTACTCTGCGCCCGGCAGCGCGCAGCACCTGCAAAGCACCAAAGGCCACGGTGTCGGTCACACAAATCACACCGTCCAACTGCGGGCAGCGTGCCAGCAGCTCCTCCATGCAGCGGTGCCCTTCTTCCATGGAAAAGGCGGCGCAGTAAGCGCGGGGCAGACCATCTGCGTTCAGTCCGGCCTCCCGCAGTGCATCCTGCACACCCTGACGGCGGGCTATGCCGGTGGCGGCGTCCTGCTCGCTGCCGCCGATGTACACGATATTTTTGCGGCCATGCTCCAGCATCTTCCGGGTCAGGTCCCGGGCAGCAGAGCGGTCGTCGTTATAAACGCAGGGCAGGTCTGCAAAGCGCTGCCCTGTTACTACCACGGGCACACGGCAGTCCTTCAGCGCTTTGCACAGCTGCGGGCTGGAATCATAGCCCAGCAAAATGATCCCGGCCACGTGGTTGCGCTGCAATGCTGTAAGGTATTCCAGTTCCATCTGCCCGTCCAGCTCGGTGTCAGCCAGCAGCATCAGGTAACGGCTTGCGCCCAGCTCGGTCGCAATGCCGCTGGTGATCTGCCCCACCGACTGGGAGCTGATGCTGGGCACGATGACCCCCACCTGACGCACCTTGCCGGTGCGCAGGGTCTGGGCGGCAGTGTCCGGGCTGTAACCGGTCTGCTCCACTACGGCTTGTATCACGGCGCGCTTCTGCTCGCTGAGAGGACCGCCGTTCAAATAGCGGCTGACCGCAGCGCTGGAAACGCCTGCCAGCTTTGCAATATCACTGATGGTCATGGGGTTTTTCTCCGTTCCCTCTCCGGTGGTAATGTGTAAACGTTTTCATGCTTATTATAAATCCGTTTCATATTTCCCGCAAGAGGTGCAATGACCGTTTTTCCATGGGGCTATCCGCTACTTTTTTGGTTGTTTTGTACAGCACAGCCGTTTTTGCTTTCTAATTTTACCACCAGATTTGCAAAAACGTTGCGCTTACAGCAAACCCATGCTGATGGCGCGTGCGATAAGCCCCAGCACCAGCGCCGCCAGAATAATGCCCAGTGCCACCTTGCTCTCGCCGCCGGTCTGCTGCTTTTTGCTGCGGGAGGCTGTGCCGCGGCTCTGCTTTGTACCGGTGCTACGGCTGCGGGCAGCAGTGTTTTTGGTGCTGCGGGTCTGCTGTGCACTGCGGGGCTTGCTGCGGGCAGCAGCTTTCCCCTGCTGTGTGTTCTGCGGGCTGCTCTGGCGCGTTTTAAGAGGTTTGCCTTCGCTGCACCGGTTCAGGTAGTCTTCTGCCTCACGGTAATACTGCGCCAGCTCGTTCTCCTTAAAGGCGGTACCGGCGTAGCCCTCTTCCAGCGCCTCGATGGCTTCGTTGAACAGCAGCACCGCCTGTGCGCCGTCTGCTGCAACTGCCGCGTGGGCAGCTTCGTTGCGGGCGGTGCGGATGGCGTTGCAGGCATGGCGGGCGGCAGAGGGGTGCGCCGTATTGCCCAGCAAGTCCAGCGGGCGGGCGGCATCGGTCTCCGGGTCCAGCAGCACCCGCATACACAGGGTAGTGTCCAGCTGCTGCCAGCTGGTCTTGCCGGTAAGATCCGGCATACGGTCATAATAATCCGGGCTTTCCTGCTTGCGGGCGGCAATATGCTCCAGCAGCGCGTCCAGACTGTGCGCCCCGGGCTTGCGCTCCCAGTGCCAGCGCAGCAGGCGGCGGCTGATCTCATCGCAGGCGGTCTTGATCTCAAAAGCCACCTGTAAGGCTTGTTCCGGCATGGCATTTCCTTTCTGTGCAATGCACACAAAAGGCGGAGAAGGCACGCTGCCCCCTCCGCCGGGATGAATCTTATTTTACAGCACGAACTGGTAGTACACAAAGCCGCACAGTGCGATAGCTGCACACAGGATGGCCGTAATGGGCGGCACCCAGCGGATCAGCGCTTCTGCCACGCTGTCCCGGCTGTCCTCGCACTCCTCGTCATCGTCCTCCACAGGCGCGGGCTGACGCACCGGAGCCTGTGCCGGACGGCGGGCGGCGGCGGGCATCACGCGGGTGCCCTCATCTGCCGCAGTAACGTCGGAAATCGGTGCGCGGGCAGCGGCGTCCAGCACACGGGTAGGCTCCGAGATGGGCTGGATGGGGGCAGCCTTCGGCTGGTAAGCCGCTGCACCCATGACCCGGGTGGGCTCCTCTACGGGCGCTGCCGGGGCGGTAGGGGCTGCACCCACGATGCGGGTGGGCTCCTCCACTGCAGCGGACGCTGCGGGCGCCGCCGGGGCGCTGAGGGGCATTTCCATCTCGTCTGCCGGAGCGGCGGGCTGCAACAGGGTGTTCAGCGCGTTCTGCAGCAGAATGCGGTCGCAGCCGCACTCCGAGCAGTAAACGGTGTCCTCCTCGGTGGGGTGGAAGGCACCGCAGGCGCAGTACCAGCCGTTTTCAAACACCTGCGGCTGATACTTGAGCCCGGTGCGGTTCATGCGGGCTTCCAGCGTCTTTTGCAGCTCTGGAGCCAGACGGCGGGGTGCGGGCAGGCGCACACGCTTGATACCGTCCAGATGCACCACACGCTTGCCGTTGTACACATTGCACAGCGAAACATCCACGCTGGTGATGGCCTTTGCCGTGATGAACACGGCATCGTCCTGCCCGAACAGCTCACCGGGCTTTACCTGAAGATCCCGATACTCGAACTTGTCCTCGCACAGGATCACACCGTCCACGCCTTTGCATTTGAAGTGGATCTCCAGTGCGGTCAGGGTCACGCGGGAAATATTCTTGAAGGTCAGGCAGACAGCGTGCTCGCCGCTGACGTCCCCCTTGAGCAGCTCCACGCAGACGAACTGCACCGGGCTGCCGGGGGTATAGTAGTTTGCGCGGGTCTGGGCGACCGGGTTAAAATTTTCCTCCACGATGTTCGCTCCTTTTCTTAAAAAAGCTTAGTCCTGCTGCTCCGGGGCGTCCGGCTGCAGCGCTTCCGGCTGGGCAGGCTCAGCCTGTTCGGCGGGTTCGGCGCGCTCAGCGGTCTGGGCAGGCTCTGCGGGCTGCACCGGGGCAGGCTGCACGGTCTGGTCGGGCTGTGCCTGCTCGGGCTTTGCGTCCTCGCAGGGAGGCAGGGTGCCACCGGCCATAATGGTGTTGAACTGCTCCTCGTTGAGCTTTTCGCGCTCCATCAGAGCCTTGGCCAGCGCATGGAGCTGGTCGATGTGCTCCGTCAGGGTGCGGCGGCAGGTCTCGTAAGCCTCATCGATGATATCACGGGTCTCGCTGTCGATCTCGGCAGCGGTGGTCTCGCTGTAACCCTTGCCCTGACCAAAGTCACGGCCAAGGAAGGTCTCCTCCTGCGAGGTGCCGTAGACCACGGGGCCCAGACGCTCGGAGAAGCCGTAGCGGGTGATCATCTGGCGTGCGATGTTGGTGGCCTGCTGTAGGTCATTGGAAGCACCGGTGGAGATGTCCTCCAAGATCAGCTGCTCGGCCACGCGGCCGCCCAGACTGGACACGATGTCCTCAAACATTTCGCCCTTGGTCACATAGCTGCGGTCCTTCTCGGGCAGATACATGGTGTAGCCACCGGCCTGACCGCGCGGGATGATGGTAATCTCGTGCACGCGGGGATGATGCTTGCAGTAGAAGCCTGCCACTGCGTGACCGGCCTCGTGGTAGGCGGTGAGCTTTTTCTCCTCCGGGGTGACCACGCGGCTCTTCTTCTCGGGGCCAGCCATCACCTTCATAGAGGCTTCCTCGATATCCTCCATGGTAATGGCCTTGCGGTTGCGGCGGGCTGCCAGCAGCGCGGCCTCGTTGACAAGGTTCTCAAGGTCTGCACCGGCAAAACCGGCAGTGCGCTGGGCAATAACCTTCAGGGAGACGTCCGGTGCAAGGGGCTTGTTGCGGGTATGCACCTTCAGGATCTCCTCGCGCCCCTTGACATCCGGCAGACCCACATAGACCTGACGGTCAAAGCGGCCGGGACGCAGCAGTGCCTTATCCAGAATATCAGCACGGTTGGTGGCAGCCATGACGATGATGCCATCGTTAGCTTCAAAGCCGTCCATCTCCACCAGCAGCTGGTTCAAAGTCTGCTCGCGCTCATCGTGACCGCCGCCCAAACCTGCGCCGCGCTGACGACCCACGGCATCGATCTCGTCGATGAAAATGATGCAGGGCATGGTCTTTTTGGCCTTATCGAACAGGTCGCGCACACGGGAGGCGCCCACGCCGACATACATTTCCACAAAGTCAGAGCCGGAGATGGAGTAGAAGGGCACCCCGGCCTCGCCTGCACAGGCACGCGCCAGCAGGGTCTTACCGGTACCCGGAGGGCCCACCAGCAGCACACCATGCGGGATGCGGGCACCCAGCGTATTGAACTTATCCGGGCTCTTGAGGAACTCCACAACTTCCTTGAGTTCCTCCTTTTCCTCGTCCTCACCGGCCACATCGGCAAAGGTGGCAGTCTTTTTGTTCTCGTGCTCGTCCTTTACCTTGGCCTTGCCTACGTTCATGATGCCGCCGCCACCAGCACCGCCGCGCATCATGGAGAACAGCAAAAAGCCGGTGCAGCCCAGCATGGCCAGATAGAACAGGATCTCCATCCAGGGGATGGTCTCCTTGGCAGGTACATAGTCGTACACCATGGGCGCATCGGGGTTGGCTGCATCGTACTGGGCGATGTAGTCCGACACATGGTCCACGAACATCCGGGCGTAGGGCAGCTTGTAGCTGACCGTCTCGGTGCCGTCCTCGTTCTTCTTTACCCCGGTGGGGGCAGCGGAAGAGGAGGACAGCAGGCCGGAAAGCAGCCCGCCCGTGGACTGAGCAGTGCTCTGCTCGGCAGCGTTGGGCAGCTCCTGTGCGCCCTCCTTCAGGGTCATGGTGATCACGCCGGTATTCAGATCCAGCGAGAATTTGGTGACCTGATTGCTCTCAAAATAGTGTACCACCGTGGAATATGCCATAGAGGAGCCGCTGGCGCTGCCGCCGGTGCCGCCCAGCACCGACCACACCATCAGCACGGCTGCCAGCACAATGGCGATCACCAGCGGATTGAAACGGGGTTTCTTCGGTTGCAAAAAAATCAACTCCAGTTCTGGATTTTTATAATGGACACGTTACTTCGTGTAGATCTCGGGCTTCAGCACGCCGACATAGGGCAGGTTGCGGTATTTTTCATCGTAGTCGAGGCCATAACCCACCACGAACTCGTCCGGCACCTGAAAACCCTCGTAATCCGGCTGGATATCGGCCTTGCGGCGGCTGGGCTTATCAAGGATAGTGCAGATCTTAACGGAGCTCGGGTTGCGCATCTTGAGCATGGGCACAAGGTTGGACAGGGTGACGCCGGTGTCCAGAATGTCCTCCACGATCAGCACATCCTTGCCGGACAGATCGCCGTCCAGATCCTTGATGATCTTGACCAGACCGCTGGTGATGGTGTTGCTGCCGCCGTAGCTGGAGACCACCATAAAGTCGATATTGCAGGGGATGCTTACAGCCCGCATCAGGTCGGCCATAAAGACCACCGAGCCCTTGAGGATGGACACCAGCACCAGATTTTTACCGGCATAATCCCGGCTGATCTGAGCGCCCAGCTCTGCCACTTTGGCCTTCAGCTGCTCTTCGCTGACCAGAACGGTCTTGATATCATCGTGCATACTCATTTGTTTTTTCCTCCTGTGTTTCGATCTCTGCATCCAAGTGCAGGATCCATCTGCTTTCCGTGTCCGGTGCAAGGCCATCGGCAAAGCCTTCTCCACACACCCATAAAATTTCGCTTCCGCTGGCAAGCAGCGGCAGCGTATCCCGCAGTTCGTTCGGGACACCGGCCTCGTTCATCCACTTACGCAGCGGCTTGCTCAAACCCCGCCCCGCAGGCCGGAAGCGGTCTCCCGGCTGCCGGGCACGCAGAACAAGACCAGTGTACAACGTAGTTATTCTAGCATAATCCGCCCGATTTTTTAAGTCTTTTTTATGAACGACTTGTATTTTTTCTTCAAAATCGGCTCTTAACAGCTCCGCCGTCCCCTTCCAGCCCCCGCGCAGCCGGAATTCCGGCTGTTTTTCGGGCAAAAGGGGCACTTGCTGCGGCGCGCTCTCTGGCTGTTCGGGCAGCGCTTGCGGCAGCGTTTCCTGTCGCAGGCAGCCGTTCCCGGCGCAAAAACGCACCTGTCCGGTCAGCTGTACTGCACCGCTGCCCTGCCGCACCACGGCGCACAGCAGCTGCACATATTTTTCCTCTGCGTCCCGCACCGGAGCCACAAGACTGTGCAGCGCAGTTTCCAGCAGCAACGGGTCTGCCGCCTGCAAGGGTGTCAGCTGCCACGCCGGTTCTGCACCGGGCAGGCGTGCCGCCGCCAGAAGCTTTGCAGCCCCGGCGGCAAGATAGGCATCCACCCGTGCGGCCTTTTCACAGAACCGCGCCAGATTCTGCACCGCCGCCGCGTTGGTGCTTTCCAGCGCAGGCAGGGCGCTGTGGCGCAGCCGGTTGCGGGCGTAGGCGTCGGTGTCGTTGGTCTCGTCGGTGACCCACGGCTGTCCTGCTGCCCGGCAGACGGCCTCGGTCTCGGCACGGCTCAGACAGAGCAGCGGGCGCAGGTAGCACCCGCGCCTTGGCCGGATGCCGCCCGCCCCGTGCAGCCCGGTGCCGCGCGCCAGCCGCAGCAGCAGCGTTTCGGCCTGGTCATTTGCAGTATGGGCCGTAGCGATGGCATCTATCCCCTGCCCTTGCAGCTGCGCAAAGGCCGTGTAACGCAGACGGCGCGCCCAGTCCTCCCCGGCGTGTGCCGGGGGCGAGGCCAGCTCTGCCGCATGGAACACCCGCAGCGGCACGCCCAAGCGGGCGCATTCTGCCCGCACAAAGGCCTCGTCCCGGTCGGCGCTCTGCCCGCGCAGACCGTGGTTCACATGGCAGGCAGAAAGCGTATAGCCGAACCTCGGCTGCAGCTGCCGCAGCAAAAGCAGCAGCGCCATGCTGTCCGCGCCGCCGGAGACTGCCGCCGCCAGCCGCAGCGGTGCGCCGGGCTGCAAAAGCCCCTCCCGGATGCAGAAATCCTCCACCCGGGCAAGAATCGTGGCATCCATCAGCGTTTGAAGTCCACATCCATAAAGCGGGTGTGGGCACCGTCCCAGCCCAGCGGCACGGTGCTGGTCTCGCCGTGACGGTTCTTTGCCACGATACACTCGGCGGTATCGGCATCCACCTCGGCACCGTCCGGGTTCTGGCTGGCATAGTAGGAATCGCGGTACAAAAACAGAACGCAGTCCGCGTCCTGCTCGATGGAACCGGAGTCACGCAGGTCCGAAAGCTGCGGGCGGTGGCTGGAGTTGTTGCCCTGCTTTTCCACCGCACGGGACAGCTGGCTCAGAGCGATGATGGGCACGTTCATCTCTTTGGCCATGATCTTGAGGTTTCGGGTGATGGAGCTGATCTCCTGCACGCGGTTCTCGCTGCGCTGGCCGGTGGTCATCAGCTGCAGATAGTCGATGACGATGAGGCCCACATTCGGGCGGGTGGGGTCCTGATTCACCCGGCGGATCTTCGCCTTCATCTCGGTGATGGTGATGCCGGAGGTATCGTCCATATAGATGGGTGCATCGTGCAGCTTTTCGGTGGCAAGGGCCAGATATTCCCAGTCCTCGGCGCGCAGGGCACCGGTGCGGAATGCCTGGCTGTCGATGCCGGCCTCAGCAGAAAGGATGCGGTTGGTAAGCTGTTCCTTGGTCATTTCCAAGCTGAAAATGGCCACCGGCACCTTCTGCTGCATGGCCACGCGGGTGGCGATGTTCAGCGCAAAACTGGTCTTGCCCATGCCGGGGCGGGCGGCCAGGATGATCAGGTCACCGCGGCCAAGGCCGGTGAGCACCGTGTCCAGCAGCCGGAACCCGGTGGGGATGCCCTTGTACTTGTCGGCATCCGGGCCGCTGATCTTCTGCAGGTTGGTCAGGGTCTCCACCATGCTGGAGGAAAGCGGTGTCAGTGCGCTGGAATCGCGGCCGGAGCGGATCTCATAAATGCGCTGCTCCGCGTTTTCCAGCAGCAGGTCGGCATCCGGCTCATCTCCGGCATCCTGCAGGATGTCCTTTGCAACGCCCATCAGCTGGCGCACCAGATACTTTTCCTGCACGATCTGGGCATAGGCCTTCACATTGGAAATGCTGGGCACCGTCTCGGCAAGGCCGGTCAGGTACACCTTTGCTTCGTCGGCACTGGGGAACACGCCGTCCGAGATAACAGCGTCCAGCAACGTCACAAAGTCGATGGTCTGGTCGGCGGTGAACAGGCGCAGCATTTCGGAGTAGATCTGCGCGTTCTGCCGGGTGTAGAACATCTCCGGCCGGATGATCTCCACCAAGTCGGTGAGCGTTTCCGGTTTGAGCAGCACCGCACCCAGCACGCTCTGCTCTGCCTGCATGTTGTAGGGCAGGTTGATGCCCACGCTTTCCAGATTCAGTTCATTGGAATAATGTCGTTCGTTCGGCATGGTAGTTTATCCTTTTGCATCATTTCGCTGAAAAGCCAAAAAGCGCCCCCTGCTGTGAGGGGGCGCAGATGGCAGAAAAATCAGGCCTGTTCCACTTCCACCATGATCTTGAAAGAAGCGACCACACCAACGTGCAGACGGACCTTGCCGTTGAACACACCGGCATCCTTGATGTCCTTGGTCTCCAGCTCGATCTTCTTTTTATCAATGGGTGCACCTGCCAGCGCAGCCAGTGCCTCGGCAACTTCCTTGCCGGTCACCTTGCCGTGCAGACGGCCGGATGCGCCGCCCTTGGCCTTGATGGTCACGGTCTTGCCCTCGATCTTGGCAGCCAGAGCCTTGGCGGCTGCCACGTTCTCAGCCTCGTGGAAATCGGCTGCGGCTTCCTTGCCGCGGGCCATGTTCACAGCGCTGGCATCCGCCACAGCGGCCAGCTTGCGCGGGAACAGGTAGTTGCGGGCGTAGCCGTCGGAGACCTCGTGGATCTCGTCCTTCTTACCGATGCCCTTGATATCCTGCTTCAGAATCACTTTCATGATAGTATCCCTCACTTCTCACCGGAAAACCGGTGCAGTCTTATGGTAATAGTATAGCGCATTTGTCGTTTTTGGGCAAGAGGAAGCGGGGCAGCATTTCAAATGTCCTTTTGCTGCACTCCTACCCCCTCAGTCGCCTGCGGCGACAGCTCCCCCAAGGGGACGCCTTTTTTGCGGCGGTGACCCGGGGCAGTTACGCTCTTTATGCCAGCTCCTTTGCGGCCACGTCCAACGCTACCTCGATGACCTTGTCCATATCGTAGTACTTATACTCGCCCAGACGGCCGCCGAAGATCACGCCCGGCTCGGCATCGGCCAGTGCCTTGTACTGTGCATACAGCGTACCGTTCTTCTCGTCGTTGACGGGATAGTAGGGCTCGTCACCCTTTTTCCACTCGGCGCTGTACTCCCGGCTGATGACGGTCTTGGGCTGGGTGCCAAACTCGAAGTGCTTGTGCTCGATGATGCGGGTATAGGGGGTCTCGGCGTCGGTGTAGTTGACCACCGCGTTGCCCTGATAGTTGTCGGTGTCCAGTACCTCGGTCTCAAAGCGGACGCTGCGGTACTGCAGCGCACCCAGACGGTAGCCGAAGTAGGCATCCACCGGGCCGGTGTAGACCACCTTTTCAGCCAGTGCGTCCAGCGCAGCCTTGTCGGCCAGATAATCCACGTTCAGGCGCACCTCGGTATCAGCCAGCATCTTTTCCACCATAGCGGTGTAACCGCCATTGGGGATGCCCTGATACAGGGCGTTGAAGTAGTTGTCGTCGTAGGTAAAGCGCACCGGCAGGCGCTTGATGATAAAGGCGGGCAGTTCGGTGCAGGGACGGCCCCACTGCTTGCCGGTGTAGCCCTTGATGAGCTTTTCGTAGATATCGGTGCCCACAAGGCTGATGGCCTGCTCTTCCAGATTCTGCGGGTCGGTGATGCCTGCTTCCTTCTTCTGCTCTTCGATCTTGGCCTTGGCTTCGGCAGGGGTAACAACGCCCCACATCTTATTAAAGGTGTTCATATTGAAGGGCAGGTTGTAGATCTCGCCGTGGTAGTTTGCCACCGGGCTGTTGGTGTAGCGGTTGAACTCTGCAAACTGGTTCACATACTGCCACACAGCCTTGTTGTTGGTGTGGAAGATATGCGCGCCGTAGCGGTGCACATTGATGCCCTCCACATTCTCGGTGTAGATGTTGCCCGCGATATGGTCGCGCTTATCGATGACCAGACACTTTTTGCCTGCCTTTTTGGCCTCGTGGGCAAACACGGCACCGAACAGACCGGCACCAACGATGAGATAATCGTACTGTTTCATGTTTTATTCCCCTTTTGCCGGTCGTGCTTCCGGCGTAGTCTTTTTCTGGGAGAGATAATATTGGTCGATGGCATCCTGAATGCGGCTGCGTGCCGCCTGCGGGGTGATATGCTTCAGCTGCGCTGCTGCCATGGTCTGATGGCCGCCGCCGCCCAGCGACTCCATGATCACCTGCACATTCACGGCACCCATGCTGCGGGCAGAGACGTTTACGCCGTTGCCCACCTGCACTGCCACAAAGCTGGCGTCCACGCCCTGAATGCGCAGCAGGTCGTTGGCGGCCTGCGCAATGGCGACCCGGGCTTCCGGGTCGACCTCGCCGCCAATGGAGATGGCACAGTTTTTGTACATCTGCGCCTTTTCCACCAGATCGGCCTTGGCGTTGTACTCCACCATGGTCACATCGAACAGCCTGCGCACCCGCTCGGTCTCTGCGCCATAGCGGCGCAGAGCGGCAGCGGCTTCAAAAGTACGCACACCGGTGTGCAGAGTAAAGTCCTGTGTATCCAGCAAAATACCGGCAAGCAGACCTTCGGCCTCGATGCGGTTGGGCTTGTCGTCCCGCTCGCCCACATACTGCAGCAGCTCAGTGACAAGCTCGCTGGCCGAGGAGGAATAGGGCTCGTGGCAGACCAGCGCCGGGTTTTCGATGTAGCCCACGCCCTTGCGGTGGTGGTCGATGACGGCCACCTTGCCGCATTTTTCCAAAATGTCCTTGCTCTCCACAAGGCCAACCTGGTATGTATCCACCACGATGCACAGGGTGCGCTTGGAGATGATGGGCAGGGCGTCCTTGGGGTCAATGAAGTCATCCTTCTGCCCTGCCTTGCACAGCGCATCGATCAGGCTGGCCGCCAGCGTAGCGTCCCGCCGGACGGCGATGACCGCCGGCACATCGCAGATCTTACAAATGCGCAGCACGCCCTCGGCTGCGCCGATGGCATCCAGATCGCTCATGCGGTGACCCATGATGACCACATGGTCGGCTTCCTTGATCAGCTTGACCAGCTGGTCAGCCACAAGGCGGCTGCGCACCTTACTGCGTTTTTCCACGCCGTGGCTCACGCCGCCGTAGAAGGTAAAGCCATCCAGCGTCATCTCAGCAGCCTGATCGCCGCCGCGTCCCTGCGCCATATCCAGCGCGTGCTCGGCCATATCCTGCGCTTCCCGCAGGGTGCGTGCGCCGCGTCCGATACCAATGGACATTGAAAGGCTCACACCGGGATCCAGTGCACGGATCTTATCCAGCACATCGTAGCCGCGATTGGCAAACTGTTCCAGCTGGCGCTCCTCCACCACTGCGATGTAGCGGCCGCCGCTGCCTACCCGGCGCAGAAAGCCGCTGCCGCGCCCGATCATATCCTCCAGAATGCGGTTGACGCCCTCCAGCAGGCGGGCGCGCTCGCTGTCCATCAGATCCCCGAACACATCGTCGTAGCCGTCCAGCTGGAAGGCAAGATACCCCGGACGACTGGCCTTGTACTCTGCCTCGATGCGTCGCAGCTCGGTCTCCTCGTTCAGCACCAGCAGGGTCACGCTTTCGGCTTCGCCGGGCACGGTGGAGCTGTGCACGCTCCAGTAGCCGTCGGCAAGGGTCAGCAGCTGCCCCTCGCGCTTGCGGCACAGCTGCAGATCCAGCCCGGGCAGCAGCTTCTGCACCCGGCTGGCCAGCACATCCTGCCCGCCCAGCAGGCGGGTGCGGAACTGGCTGTTGTACCACAGCACCGTCTCGCCGGAGAGCAGCGCCGCAGGCTGGGAAAGGGGCTCCAGACTGAACTGCACCTTGGATTTTTCAAAGGTGGTGCCGCTTGTCCAGCGCACCACCCAGCGGCGCAGCTTGCAGCGGAACAAGGTTGCCCCTATGCCCCACAGCACCACCAGCACGGCCAGCAGCGGCCATGCCGTGGGGCGCTGCACCAGCAGCACCAGCAGCAAAAGGCCGCACAGCACCGCCAGACCGGCCGTGAGCATTTCCAGTGTCCATCTTGGTTTACGTTTCATTGGTTTTTTGCCTCCTCAGACGCTGCACCGCCTTGCGGTGCGCCCGGATCAGACCTCCATCAGGATGGGCAGGATCATCGGGCTGCGTTTGGTGCGCCGGTAGATATAGCTGCTCAGTGCCTCACGCACACGGGTCTTTACGCTGTTCCAGTCCCGGACGTGCTCGTCCACACAGCGCTCCAGTGCATTTTCCACAATGCTCTGGGCACCGTCCATCAGGCTCTCGTTCTCGCGCACATACACGAAGCCCCGGCTTACCAGATCCGGCCCGGCCAGCACCTTGCCGGTCTTGCTGTCCACGGTAGCCACGATGATGACAAGACCGTCCTCGGAGAGGTGCTTGCGGTCCCGCAGCACCACGTTGCCCACATCGCCCACGCCAAGGCCGTCCACCATGACGGCACCGGCGGTCACCGGCTCGCCCAGCTTCATCTCGTCCTGCGAGAGGATGACGTTGGAGCCGTTTTCCGCAATGAGGATGTTACTGGTGGGAATGCCCAGACTTGCAGCGGTGAGGGCGTGCTTTTTCAGCTGCTTATACTCGCCGTGCACGGGCAGGAAGTACTTGGGCTTGGTCAGGGTGAGCATCAGCTTCTGCTCCTCCTGACAGGCGTGGCCGGAAACGTGCACATCGTACATGCTCTCGTAGATGACCTCTGCGCCCAGCAGCAGCAGACCGTTGACGATCTTGGTCACGCTCTTTTCGTTGCCGGGGATGGGGTTGGCGGAGATGATGATGAAGTCACCGGGGCCTACCCGTACCTGACGGTGGCTGCAGGAGGCCATACGGCTCAGCGCGCTCAGAGGCTCGCCCTGACTGCCGGTAGTCACCAGCACCACCTGCTCCGGCGGGTACTGGTTCAGCTCGTCTACGCTGATCAGGGTGCCCTCCGGGATGTGCATATAACCCAGTTCCTGCGCCATGGCGGTGTTGTTGACCATGCTGCGGCCGCTGAAGGCCACCTTGCGGCCATCCTCCACGGCCAGATCGATGATCTGCTGCACGCGGTAGATGTTGGAGGCAAAAGTCGCAATGATAATGCGCTTATTGCGGGCGCGGGCAAACAGGCTGCGCACACCGGCGGCAACCTTCTGCTCGGTAGCGGTAAAGCCCGGGCGCTCCGCGTTGGTGGAGTCGCTCAGCAAAGCCAGCACACCGCGCTGCCCGTACTCGGACAGGGTGGACAGGTCGGTCACGCCGCAAGCCAGCGGGGTGTAGTCAATCTTAAAGTCGCCGGTCTGGATGATGGTACCGGCGGGGCTGTCGATCGCAAAGGCCACAGCATCCGGGATGGAGTGGTTCACATGGATGGGTTCCACGGTAAAGCAGCCCAGCTTGAGCTTTTGCCGGGGCACGATCTCCACAAACTTGGTCTTACCGGCAAGGCCGAACTCCTCCAGCTTGTTCTTGATCAGGCCGCAGGTCAGACGGGTGCCGTACACCGGCAGGCTGATCTTTTGCAGCAGATAGGGAATGCTGCCAATGTGGTCCTCGTGGCCGTGGGTGATGAGCAGACCCTTGATCTTGTCCTTGTTCTGCACCACAAAGGTGAAGTCCGGGATGACCATGTCTACGCCGAACATCTCGCTGTCCGGGAACACCAAGCCGCAGTCCACGATGATCATATCACCGTTGCACTCGTAGACGGTCATGTTCTTGCCGACCTCGCCCAGACCGCCCAGCGGGTAGATATGGATGGGGGTCGCTGCCTCCTTGGGCTGCTGCGCACGGCGCGGGCGGCGGTTATAGTAGGGGCGGCGGGTGGTGGGACGGGTGCGCTTTTCCCCTGCGGGAGCAGTGCCGTTTGCGGCGGCTGCCTTGGGCGCTGCCGGGGCTTTTGCGCGGGGTGCGGGGTTATTTTCCTTTGTTTGAGCCATTCTTTACCTCCAGATTCAATTGCAAGCCAAGCCGCGCCCCGCCGGGGAGAGCAGCCGCACCTTGCATAGGGGAAGCACCTGAAACTGCATCGGCTTCCGGTTGATGCATCGTATAGAATTTATCGTTCAGCGTGCTTTTTGCAGCAGCGCTGTTGGTTCCGCAAGAGATTCTTGGCCATGTAAGTCCATCTGTTCGATGCGACTGTGGCGTTTCTGCCGGAACAGCCGGGCGCACGCCTTTGGTGCACCCCTATACGCATTTTGTTACGCTAAGTATAGTATCTCGCACCGGTTTTGTCAATTCCAAGGTTTGGCAAAACTGGGCCGGCGTATACATTGGCTCTTGACATCCCGGGCAAAATAGCGCTAAATAAAGGTATTCTATTCTATAAGGAGAACCCCATGAAACAGGTAGAGGTGTACACAGACGGCGCTTGCAGCGGCAATCCCGGCCCGGGCGGCTGGGGTGCGGTGCTGCGCTACCGCTTTGACGGCAAGGTGTACGAAAAGGAACTGAGCGGCGGCGACGCCAGCACCACCAACAACCGCATGGAGCTGACGGCCTTTATCGAGGCGCTGCGCCAGCTCAAGGAACCCTGCGAGGTGCGGCTGTGCTCCGACAGCCAGTACGTCATCAACGGGCTGGAAAAAGGCTGGGCCAAGGGCTGGAAGCGCCGGGGCTGGAAAAAAGCCGACGGCTCCCCTGCCCTGAATCCGGACTTATGGGCACAGGCACTGGAGCAGGAGGCACGGCACAAAATCACCTATGTCTGGGTAAAAGGCCATGCAGGCCACCCGGAAAACGAACGCTGCGACCAGCTGGCCGTAGCACAAAGCAAAGCACATGGCGGGAGGCAAGGAACATGAGCGACGCATTTTTACCCGGCAACGGGTTCGACACCTACGAAACACAGGACAAGGTGCTTGTCAGCATGGACGGCACCGTAGATTGCGGCGTTGTGGTGCGTATTTTGCAGCAGCAGGGCTTCGGCGTGGCCGGGGCTGTGGTGCAGCTGGCCGCTGACCAGAGCGCTTGGGCCGCAGCCGCGCGGCAGGCTGCCGAGGCCCTTGGCATCGAGTGCATCGTGCTCAAGGCAGAAGCATTGGCAGACCAGCCCGCCGAGGTGCTGGGCAGCGGCAACGATGCACGTTTTGCTGCCCTGCTGACCGCTGCCGACAAGCTGGGCATCCAGTACATTGCCACCGGGCACCACGCCCGGGTGGAGCTGGGCAGCGATGGTGTGCACGCAGTCTGCCCCGCTGTGGACGCTGCGCTGGACGAAAGCGCTGCACTGGCAGCGCTGCCGCAGGACACCCTTGCCCGGCTGCTGCTGCCCTTGGGTGAGTTTACCGCCGCCGATGTGCAGGAGATGGCACAGGATTTTAAAGTGAACGGAACAGTCTGACACCACGGCAAACACGCATTGCATTTTGCCAGAGAATCAAAAAAAGAAGCGCCGCATCTGTACGATGCAGTGCTTCTTTTTTTGCACATCTTAGTTTTGCGGGTGCACGATATCGCGCCAGTCCAGATCTCCGCGCTCAAGTCCGTGGATCAGCACCTCAGCAGTAGCGATGTTGGTAGCCATGGGGATGTTGTGCACATCGCACAGGCGCAGCAGGGTCATCTCATTCGGCTCGCTGGGCTTGGCATTGATGGGGTCGCGGAAGAACAGCAGCAGGTCGATCTCGTTGCAGGCAATGCGGGACGCGATCTGCTGGTCGCCGCCCTGCACACCGGCCAGAAAGCGCTGTACCTGCAGGCCGGTGGCCTCGGAAATCATTTTGCCGGTCGTGCCGGTCGCCACCAATTTATGCTGGCTCAGAATGCGGCAGTACGCAGTGCAGAACTGAACCATCAGCTCCTTTTTGGAGTCATGCGCGATCAGGGCAATCGTCATCTGTAGATCTCTCCTCTATTGAAACATTTATATATAAAATGCTTGATAAATTTCCTTTGTTATACATGATATCACAAACGCAACTCATTTACAACAGGTTTTTGGACACAATATTCAAATTTTCGTTCAAGTTCAGCACTTTGCACGCAGCTGCGCTTTACTGCGCAAGCATTGCATCGTTGTTTTCTTCCTCTGTCACCCCTGCGGGGGCAGTTGTCTGCTGCGGTTCTGCGGCGGTTGCATCGGTCTGTGCATCATTCGCAGCATCCGGGGCGGTCTGGGTGGTAGTATCCGATGCTGCGGCATCCTCCTGCACCACGGTGCGCGGATCCACATAGGGATCCACCTCCAGCGTGCCGTCCTTCATGGCAAAGTAGGCGTTGGCGATATCCACCACCAGATCGCCGGTGCGGGCACCGTAGCCGCCGTACTCCACCGTAATGCCGATGGCGATCGCCGGGTCGTCTGCCGGGAGGTAAGCGATCATCATGGCGTTCAGGTAGTGCTTGCCCGATGCGTAGGTCTCGCTGCGCTGGGGGGTACCGGTCTTGCAGGCGATGGCAATGGGGTAGCTGGAGATCTTGCCGCTGATGGTGCTGGGCACCTGTTTCATGCCCTGCCGCACCAGATCAAAGGTGTTGCCGTTGCCCTCGATGATATCCATCACCTCCGGCTGGGTCTCACTGAGCACCTCGCCGGTGTTGGTATCCAGAATCGCCTTGACAAAGTGGGTGCGGTAGCGCACGCCGTTGTTGGCCAGTGTGGCAGCATAGGTAGCCAGCTGGATGGGGCTTACCACCGTGTTGCCCTGCCCGATAGCAGCCTGAATATCCAGCGAGGAGGTGTAGTTTTTATCCGTCTTTTTGGTCAGGCGTCCCACAGCCTCGTTGACCTCCACGCCGGTGCGCTGCCCAAGACCCAGCTTGTAGGCGTAGGCATCGTAGACGTCACTGGTCAGGCGGCGTCCCACGTCGTAGAAGAAGATGTTGCAGCTCCACTTGATGGCGGTGACCACATCAATGTTGCCGCTGTGGCCGTGGCGGGTGCAGCGGGGGTGGTAATCCTTATAATAGGTGTACACGCCGGTGCAGTTGACGGTGGAGTACTGGTTGATCAGGCCGCTGTCCAGCGCCGCCACTGCCACAGCAGGTTTAAAAGTGGAACCGGGAGTGTACAGGCCTTGCAGCGCCCGGTTGAACAGGGGCAGACTGGGGTCGGCGCTGTACTCCGAATAGTTGGTGGCGTACAGGTTCTGGTCAAAGCTGGGGTAGTTCGCAGCCGCCAGCACGCTGCCGTCCTTCACATCCAGCACCACCGCAGCACCAGCAGCGGCTTTCATATCGCCGGTGTTGTACACCCGGTTGATCATATCGATGTTATTGGCAAGGGCCTTGTCCACCGCACGCTGAAAGTCGCTGTTGATGGTCAACTGCACGGTATGCCCCGGCTCCGGCACGGTGGTGATCTTGGTGTCCACGATCACGCCGTCCGAATTGCGGGTGATGGTCTCCACGCCGTCCTTGCCGCGCAGCTCGTCCTCGTACACAGACTCAAGGCCTGAGATGCCGATCACATCATTCATGTTATAGCCTTTTTCCTTGAGCGGATAGGTCACCTGACCGTTTTCATCGGTCACCTTCCACTTTTCGGCGGTGATCTTACCCACACGCCCCAGCACAGCGGGTAGGATATCGCCCTGCTCATAGCTGCGGGTGCTGGTCTCCACGATCTCCACGCCCGGCAAAGTGAGGGAATGCTCCTTGATGGCAGCAACCGTCACCTGACTGACGTTTTCAGCCATGATGAAGTTGTTCACGTTGGAAAAGGCCTGCCGGTCCATCTCATAATGGATGCCCGCCAGCACCCGCTGCCACGGCAGGGAGAAGCTTTCCAGATGGTTCTTCTCCACCAGCATCTCCATTACATCGTTGGCGGTGGCGTACTGCTGCAGGCCCAGCGTCTCCTTCATGTCCGCCAGCGTTTTCTGGTCGCTGGTGCTGTCGGCACTGTCCGTAAAGGTATAGTTTCCAGCGGCATCCGGCTCGCTGATGAGCAGGGTGTCCAACCATTTTTCATCGTTCTGGCGCAAAAGCTCCACGATCTGCTGCAGCATGGTGTCCAGATCCTGATCCCCCATCTGCAGCTTGTTCAGCACCACATTGTAGCCGGTGCTGGTGGTGGCGATGCGCTTGCCGGTGCTGTCCACGATATTGCCGCGCGCGGCGGTGACCGTGAACTTATAATCCGTGGTGTTGGTGGCTTTTGCCTTGAAGCTGTCCCCATTGACCAGCTGCAAAAAGATCAGCCGGAAGGTATACAGCCCCATAATGATACAGGCCACTGCGATGAGCAGCAACATCCGCCGCACCACGACCTTGCGTTCATTTTCGTTCATCTGGTTCTCCTTTTGCGGGTCAGACCACACCGTTGTCGATCCTGAACCCGTCATGGATGCGCTGCACCAGCCAGAAGGCCAGCAGCGCCGCCGGGATGGTCAGCACTGCACTGGGCAGTACAAAGGCGACGTACCGCAGCGCAGCACCGGTATAGCCCGGCATATAGTAGAAAAACAGCCAGTCCAGCGAGAGTACCACCAGCGCCGTTGCGGTGCTTACTGCGGCAAAGTTGCCGGGGTTTACCTGCAAATACAGCTGCACCAGCACCGATACCCCAAAGCAGAGCAGCAGCAGTTCCAGCGCCAGCATACCCACCGTGCGCCCGGCGGCGTAGTCCCACAAAAGGCCGCCCACCGTGCCCAGCAATGCCCCGGCAAACTCTCCCTCAAATACTGCCACCGCCAGACACAGCGGCAGCACCAGCAGCGGCTTTGCCTGCCCCAGCTGAAACAGCCCGGGCGTAGTCTGCAAAGCGGCGCACACAAACAGCGCCAGCACATAGCAGCCCCACTTCAGCAGCTGGCTGCGGCTGCGCTTGCGGCGAGATTCCATAGCAGTGTGCCCTCCTTAGTACGCAGTAATGATAAAAACGTGCTTTGCAGTACGGGGGTCGACACCGGGGCGCACCACCGCAATGGAGGATTTTCCGCTGGCCTCCGGCACCACGTCCTGCACTGTTCCCACCAGCAGATCCGGCGGGAACACCCCGCCCAGACCGGTGGTGATGACCTGATCACCCGCACGGGTCTCGGTGCTGCGCTCCAGATTGGTCAGGGTGCACAGGCCGTCTGCCGCATAGGTGGTATTGCCGTTCAGGATGCCGTTTTCCCGGGTACGGGAAACAACACCCGCTGCGTTGAAGCTGGGGTGCAGGATGGTCATCACCTTACAGCTGGTCGGATCAGCCTCCACCACCATGCCCAGCAGATAGCCACGGTCGCTGATAACAGCATTGTTCACCGCCACACCGTCTGCGGTGCCCTTGTCCAGCGTAAAGCCGCCGAACTCGTCCAGCGGGTCGCGGCCAATGACAAAGCCGGACACATAGGTGGCGTTGCTGTTCTTTTTCTGAATATTGGCCAGCGCCTTGTAGGCCTCGTTCTCGGCCTTGATGCGGTCGTAGTCCACCATCTGCTGGCGCAGCTCAGCGTTTTCCGCTTCCAGCTGCTCGTTCTGCTCCATGACTTCATCGATGCTGGTGTATTTTTCCCACACCGCACCCACGCCGCCGCTGACCACAGCCGCCGCCTTCTGAAAAGGGGTCAGGATCACGCCCAGCAGTTCCTGCGGGGCAGCGGTCAGGCGGCCGTTGGCTCCGGCGTAGGCCATGATGCCCACCAGAAACACCGCCACGGCCACAAGGATCTTGAATTTCCAGGTATCAAAAAAATCTTTCAAAGGGTCCTTCCCTCCTGTCGGGATGCCCACGCCCTACCGCAGGCCTTTGTATGAAAAAAGCGCGGACAGCCGTGCCATCCGCGCAAGATGCAGTGTTTGCAGCGGAAAAACGCACAGCTGCTGTGTCTGAAACTTTTCCGCATTTAAAGCAGTACTCTCCGCAGAGAGCCACTTTTACATATGTCCTCCATCGGTGTCCAGCACATCATGCAGCACATCCACATGATCCAGCACCGCACCGGCACCCTTGGCCACGCAATCCAGCGGATCCTCCGCAATATGGACGTCAATGCCGGTCTCACTCTGGATCAGCTGATCCAGACCGCGCAGCAGAGCGCCGCCGCCAGTCAGGGTGATGCCGCGGTCGATGATATCTGCGCTCAGTTCCGGCGGGGTGCGCTCCAGCGTCTCCTTGATGGCAGTGGTGATCTTGACCAGACACTCCAGCAGCGCGCCGCGCACATCCTCAGAGTGCACCACAATGTTCTTGGGCAGGCCGTCCACAAGGTTGCGGCCCTTGATCTCCATGGTCAGCTCCGGGTCCAGCGCATAGGCAGAGCCGATCTCGATCTTGATCTGTTCGGCAGTGCGCTCACCGATGAGCAGGTTGTACTTGCGCTTAATGAAGGCGATGATGGCCTGATCGAACATATCACCGGCCATGCGCACGCTGCGGGAGGCCACGATGCCGCCCAGAGAGATGACGGCAATTTCAGCCGTGCCGCCGCCGATATCCACGATCATGCTGCCGGTAGGCTCGCTGATGGGCAGGCCTGCACCGATGGCAGCAGCCATGGGCTCCTCAATGACAGACACCTGACGGGCGCCGGCCTTCAGGGTAGCCTCGCGCACTGCGCGGCGCTCCACCTCGGTAACGCCGGAGGGGATGCAGATGACCACCCGGGGACGGGAGAACATGCTGTTGCCGCAGGCCTTTTTGAGGAAGTTCTCCAGCATATTGGCCGTGATGTCGAAATCGGCGATGACGCCGTCCTTCAGGGGACGCACTGCCACGATGCTGCCGGGGGTACGGCCGATAACAGCCTTTGCCTCGCCGCCCACGCATCGCACCTCGTCGGTCTTGGTGTCCACCGCTACGACCGAAGGCTCGCGCATGATGATGCCCTTGCCCTTCATGTAGACCAGAGTATTGGCAGTACCCAGATCAATGCCAACGTCCTTTGACAGAAAACTCATTGTTCCAAATCTCCTTACGATCGTTCCTTAAATCTATCCCAGAATGCCGGACAGCCTGCTGCAAACAGACCCTCCTGCGCAGAATAACACGGTTCTATTATAGCCGCAAGTGCTTCATTTCTCAAGCGTTTCGGCAAGTTTTCTATCATTTTTCCATTTTTCTCACAAAAAATGCGCCAGCAGCTGTACGGTGCGGCTGACCGGCAGCCCCATAATGGTGTAGTAGTCGCCCTCGATGCGGTCCAGCCACAGGGCTGCACGCCCCTGAATGGCGTAGGCACCGGCCTTATCGTAGGGTTCCGGGGTAGCGGTGTAGAACGCGATCTCCTCCTCCCCCAGCGGGAAAAAGGTCACCTTGCAGCTGTCCACAAAATGCTCCGCCCTGTCCCCTTTTGCAATGCACACGCCGGTGTGCACCTGATGGGTCTTGCCGGAGACCGCGCGCAGCATCCGCTTGGCGTCCTCGGCATCGTGGGGCTTGCCGAATACGGTGCCGTCCACATCCACCACGGTGTCGCAGCCGATGACTACAGCATCCGGGTGCTGCTTTGCAACCGCAAGGCACTTGCCGATGGCCAGTTGCTCCACCAGCTGCGCCGGGGTGGAGGCAGTAACAGCGCTCTCGTCAAAATCGCTGACGCAGACGGTGAAATCAGTGGTATACAGGGAGAGCAGTTCCCGTCTGCGGGGGCTGCCGGAAGCTAAGATCAAATGATTCATAAAACCCTCTCAGTCACCTGCGGTGACCGCTCTCCCGAAGGGGAGAGCTTTTTCCATCAATCGGTTTACTCTTCTAAATTTTCCCCTCTCGGGTGGCAATGCAAAGCATTGACGAAGAGGGTTATTTTCCGGTAGAGCCAAAGCCGCCCGCACCGCGCTGGGTGCCGCCCAGCTCCTCGGCGGGCACAAAGGCAGCGGTATACACCGGGGCGATGCACAGCTGCGCCACCCGCTCGCCGGGCTGGATGGTATAAGCCTCGGCACCCAGATTGACCATGGGCACCTTCAGCTCGCCGCGGTAATCGCTGTCCACCACACCCACGCCGTTGGCCATGCACAGGCCGTGCTTGATGGACAGGCCGCTGCGGGCATACACCAGCGCCACGCTATGGGCACCCGGCAGCTCGATGGCAATGCCGGTGGGCACCAGCACCCGCTGCATGGGGGCAACGGTCAGCGGTGCGTCCAGCACAGCGCACAGGTCGGCGGCAGCTGCGCCGGGGGTGGCATAGGCGGGCACCTTTGCCCGGGCATCCAGTACTTTATATTTTACAGTGATGGGTTCCATCGTATAACCTCGTTTCGTTTTTCTTTTTCACAGGCAAGGTTTGGGGCAATGCCGGTGGTTTCTTATCAGTTGGTTCCTTTAAAATACAGACCGCGGGTAAAATCGCCCTCAAAGGGGGCGTGGGTGCGGATGCTGTCCAGAATCTGCGCCGCCTCCTCGCGGGATTCCAGCGTAAAGTAGGCCACGCCGTAGTCCACCGCCAGTGCGCCGGGCTTATCACCCATGTAGATGGGCACCGGGTTATAGATGGTGCGCACCCCAAGGCCGCACCGCACCGGGAACTTTTTGGCCTTGCGGTCGGTCAGCACGCCGGTTTTATCGCAGTGGGCGCAGTCGTGGATGTTCTGCAGCGGGCAGGCGCGGGTAAGCATCAGCGGCATATGACCGTAGATCATCACGCCGGTGGGCACAGGCTTACCGTTCCGGGTGGGCGCAATGGACGCAATATCGCTGTCTTTCACCTCCGGCAGGATGAGCAGGCTGGAAAGTCCCTGCTCTGCATAGAACTGCGCTGCCACATTGTTGGTGATGTTCAGCCCGAAACCGCCGGTCATGGGCAAGCCACGACACAGGCGCAGGTGGGCGATGTTGCTGACCTCGTACCCGGCAAAGCCCGCGTCCTGCGTGGCCGCAATGCGGCGGGCAGTGTCCTGTTCCAGCGCACCGAACATGACCCGGGGCAGCTCCAAAAGGGTCTTTGCCCGCCACTCCCGGGGCACACGGTCGGCCTGTGCAATGGGCAAAATGAGGTACTCCACCCCGTCAAGCGCCCGCTCCGGCACCTGTTCCCAGCGCTCGAACCGGGCACGCAGGGTACGGCGGGGCGGCAGGGTGCGCTGCGGCAGGGCGGCAACGTGCTCCTCGGTGGTGGGCCAGGGGCGCAGCACCTCCCGCTTTTTGAGCAGGGCATCCAGTGCCTCCCGGCGCAGCTCGTTCACGGCACTGCCGGGGATGAACCATGGCCCGCCGTCCATTTCCACGGTGATCTTCTCTGCCGTAAAAGGGGTGCCGCCGGTCTTTGTCAGGCTGCGGTTCAAACTCTCGGTGGGGTCGGTGCGGGCAGGCTGCGGCTCGGCATCCCCATAGGCAAAGGCCTTGTTGCCGTCGGCATCGGTAACGGTCAGCTTTTCGCCGCCCTCCTCGATCTCCAGCTTCATCTGCACCGGCACGCGGGAGCGCTCGCGGCGGTAAAGTTCACGCAGCATGGGCAGAGTCTTTTTGGTCAGCTCGGCGTCAGCTTCGCTGCGCACACCGAACATGGTGCCGTCGATTTTTCCGTCCAGATAGCCGGAGGTGAAACCGGAGCGGCTGAAGGCGTTCTTCAGCAGGTCGCGGTCGTAGGCGCGGCCCTCGCGGCCTGCCAGACAAGCGCTGACCGCCGCCGCCACATACTCCGGCGTGCGGAGACGGCCCTCGATTTTTGCCGATGCTACGCCAAGCGCCTGCAGCTTGTCCAGCTTGTCGATGGCGGAGTTATCCTTGAGGGAGAGGTGATGCAGCCGCCCGGGCTTGCCCTCCGGCAGGGCGTTGGCTTCAAAGGGCAGGCGGCAGGGCCCTGCGCAGGAGCCCCGGTTGCCGCTGCGCCCGCCCAGAAAGGCGGACATATAGCATTGGCCGCTCACGCTCATGCACAGCGCACCGTGGATGAAACACTCGGTCTCGATGCCGCAGTGCTTTGTGATATGCTCCACCTCGGGCAGACTCAGCTCACGCGCCAGCACCACCCGGGTAAAGCCCAGCTCCTTCAGCTCCAGTGCACCTTGCAGGGTGTGGACGCTCATCTGGGTGGAGCCGTGCCGGGGCAGCTGCGGGGCAATTTTACCAATTAAAGTAGCCACTGCCAGATCCTGACAGATGACTGCATCCGCGCCGCTGGCTGCTACCGCCCGGATAGCCTGTTCCAGTGCCGACAGCTCGGTGCCGTACACGGTCGTATTCAGCGCAACGTGCACCGCCACGCCCCGGGCGTGGCAGAAGCGCACGGCTTCCTGCAGACTGTCTGCGTCAAAGTTGCCGGCACCCGTGCGGGCGTTGAAACCCGAAAAACCCAGATATACTGCGTCCGCGCCGCTGAACACCGCAGCGCGGAGCATTTCTTCACTGCCCACCGGGGCTAAGATCTCGATCCTTGCCATAGTTCTCCTTCTGACTTCTATTTATATAAGGTACATTCAGTTGGTCTCGTCTGCCTGTGCACTGTCTGCCGCCGGGGTCTCCGGGGCGGAGGGCTGCTCCTGTGCCGTTTCTGCCGCAGCCCGGGCGGCGCGCTCCTCCCGGCGGGTCTCGCGCTGGCGCTCCTTGGCCAGCTGCTCCCGCAGGGCGGCAGCTTCCCGGCGCAGCACGGCGTTTTCCGCCAGTGCCTTGTCCTCGGCCAGCTTTGCCCGGGCTGCATCTGCAATGTAGTCCTGGATCTGGCTGCGCATATTCTCAGCGCTGCCGGTGCTCTTGCGGTATTCGTCCAGATAATCCATCGCGCAGAACACCGCCGCCTTGGTCACCGAGAGGTTATCGTTGGTGTCCAGCAGCTTTGTGATATCCTCGTCCAGCTTTTTGGCAAGACCCAGGATGTATTTTTCCGAATCTGTGGTGGCGATGGCATACGGTGTGCCCGCGATGTTGACCCTTACCTTGTTTACCATGGTGTTTTCCCCTTTTTTATCCTGTATCTGTACGGCGCAAGGCCGTTTGTTCTGTATCTTACCGGGATTTGGCATCGTTCCCGGTAACGTTTCGGCATCCGAAAACATTTCGATGGAGTTTCCCGCCCCATTACTGCCGGAATTACTCCCCGAAAAAAGTTTCGCTGCTCAGTTCTACCTTCTATTATAATATAAATACGCCGCAAGAAAAAGTGGAATTTTTGAAATTTCGGCATATTTGTCAGAAAGTGGCCTGAAAAAATAGCAGTTACGGAAAAAAAGCGCCTGTTTCCTTGCATTTATAAATCGTTCATATTATAATAACGGTGTTATGTTGGCAGCCGGGCGAAAGAGGGAACGTTTCTGCTGCTATTATCTACTCAATTATTTTAGCAAAGCAAACGCTTATGCGGATAGGAGCACACTATGACATCAAAAGAATTTGGCAAAATTCTTCAGGACAAGCTCACCAGTGAGTACGGTGTGGAGCTGAATATTGCCTCCAACCAGCAGATCTACCGTTCTCTGGCTCTGATCTGCCGTCAGATGATGAGCGAGAACCACAAAAAGTTCCAGTCTAAGGCCATCGGCACCGGCACCAAGCAGGTCTACTACCTCTGCATGGAGTTTTTGATGGGCCGCAGCCTGAAGATGAGCCTGTTCAATCTGGGTCTGGACGAGGTTGCCAAGAAGGCACTGGCCGACGCCGACATCAATCTGGACAGCATTTTTGAGGAAGAGCCCGATGCAGGCCTTGGCAACGGCGGTCTGGGCCGTCTGGCAGCCTGCTATCTGGACGGCATGGCCACCACCGATATCTGCGGCACCGGCTACTCCATCCTGTACGAGTACGGCATCTTCAAGCAGAAG
>CAJMQZ010000001.1 GCA_905215595.1 uncultured bacterium | reverse complement strand
ACCATCTAGCCGCAAAAAAGGCACCAGCCTGAGCTGATGCCTTTTGTTGGCGGAGCATCAGGGAGTCGAACCCTGGCACCGGTCTCCCGGCCTATCGCATTTCGAGTGCGACCTCTTACGACCACTTGAGTAATGCTCCATATTCACAATACAGCTTAATTATTATAGCAAAATCCCGCCTTTCCGTCAACTGGAAATACAAAAAGCCCTTCCCCTTTGAAAAGTAAAGCATTAAATGCAACAAATTTTCGGCTCTGTTTTTGTGGATTTTAGCGTAAAGCAAACAAGCCGCCAAGCGCACCCCGCTTGCGGTTATCCCTTATTGTTCATTTTTACCAGTGATTTTCTGCTTTCTATGTGCTTTATGCTGTCAAACCAAGCTCCCGCAGGCATTCGCGGAACATTGTGCCGGCGCTCTTATAGCCGAAAATTTTTCTAGGATAGCTGTTAATCCAGTTCTCCGTGGCTGCGATTTCTTCCGCTGTGACCTTTGAGAAGTCCGTGCCTTTCGGATGCCGGCGGCGGATCATGCCGTTCACATTCTCATTGCTCCCACGTTCCCAGGAAGAATACGGGTGGCAGTAATATACCTTCGTCCGCTTATCCCCGGTGATGCAGGACTGTTCCAGCTGATCGGCCAATGCAAACTCACTGCCGTTGTCCACCGTGATGCTCTTATAAATGATGCCAAACTTCTCTGCGCCCAACTTCCGTTCCAGCGCATTGATTGCCTGCACGGTTGTCTCTGCACGGCGATCCGGCACCATTATAATATTTTCGTTCCGGGTTTTGCGCTCGGTCAGCACCAGCAGTGCAACCGTACTTTTCTTCTTGCCGGAATACACCGTGTCCATTTCCCAGTGTCCAAATTCTTCACGGTCTTTTACTTCCGCCGGGCGTTTTTCGATACTCTCACCAGCCGGCGCACGAGCAGGATCCTTTGTTTTCACCTTTTTATAGTCGCCCTTATGCACGCCATGTCTGGGCAGAGCCTTTTGTGTCAGATTCAGGAACACACCCTTTTTGATGTAGCTATATATGGTAGGCACCGATATATGCGTTTTGAATGTCCGTCCTTCTTCCATGGCATAACCATACACCGCAGCCGGTGAGCAGTCCTTATCTATAATGGTCTGTTCGATATAGCTTGCAAGCTCATGATCCTTGCCGATTTTAAGGTTTGGCCCCTTTTCCCGAAGATGTGCCTGATACCTTTGCTCTGCAATGTCCGGGCTGTATGTAGGAATCAGCTTCCACGTCTTACCGTCCAGCTTGTCATAACTGCCGCGCTTCAATTCCCGGTACACCGTGGACGGGTCCACCCGCAGCCTGTCTGCGATTTCCTTTACTCTCAGCCCATCTTTCAACCACTTTTCGATACGGATTCGGTCTGTAAGCGTAAGCTGTTTGAACACTCGCACGCCGTTTTCCTCCTTCCGACTATGGCGTTTATTTTCGTTTTAAGCGTAAATTATACGGTGTACCGTTGTCAATTCGCAAACTTTCCACACTTTGCACATTTCCTTTGTGCAAAACTCCCAGACAAACAAAAAATGCCCCGCCAGCAATCCATCAGGATGCCAGCGGGGCATTGCTTTACTTAGTGGAGATACCTTGCCAATTCAGATGCAACAAAGCCTGCGATCACTGCCGCAATGACTGCCCACCAGAGTTTGTTTCCAAATACTCCGGGGGCTTTTTCCAGCGCGGTCAAGCGGTCGTCCTGCTTCTTGTTCTGTGCCGTCACAACTTCAAGGCTCCGGTTTGTGGTTTCGAGTTGCTGGATGGTCAACTTGATATTGGTGTTCATGCCGTTTACTGCATCGGTCAGCTTCCCCAGCTCGTCCAGCCGGTGGGTGTTGCTCTGTGCACGGTTTTCGACCGCTGTCAGGCGATGTTCCAGTTCCTCGTCAGTCATTACGCTTGTTCTCCCCCACGTTACCGAAATGGGCCACAGTAGTGGTTTCTGCGGATTTCTTTGCCATGTAATCTTCGAGCTTCTTCTTGGTAAAGTCGAACACAAGCTGCACGATCCAATCCAGCGTCCGCTCATTGATTGCCCAGTCCAGCCAGTCCGGGGTGTACCCACGCAGTACGGCAATGACATGGGCTTTCTTTTCTGCACCCGCGCCACTGCCGAACTTTTCCTCTGCGTTGACGATCCACTTGTACACAGTCTTTGCGACCACAAGGCCGTAACCCAGACGCACCGCCGCCAGCGCCGTGACCACAAGGCCGACCACCATGAAGATGCAGGCCAGCCATTCAGGGAATGCCATCAGAAAAACTTTCAGAATGTTCTCCATTTTGTTTTCCTCCTACTCTTAACCCACCCAACGGCTCTTTACCGCACGGGTGTCGATGTGTACCCAGCCAGCAGGACGACCAGTTTTTACCGGGTAACGTCCGATGCCGCCGGTGTTTTTCAGCAGCGTTTCGGCGTAGGTCGCGAGCGTTTCCACGTCCACGCCCTGAATCCGAATATCTGCCGCCATACCGTAGCAATGCTGACTGTACGTTGCGCCCTTGACCGCCTTGTTATGGGCGGCAGTGCGATATGCGCTGGTGATCGTAACAGCCTTTCCAAAGTGATTCCGGATGTTCTGCAACAGTTTCACCAACACATCATCAATAAAGATGGGGTCAGTCCCATCCTTGCAGCGAAACTCTTTCACGGCAAAGTTTGCGGACAGTTTCTTGTTGCCATCCTTTGCCAGTGAATAGGCTTTAATCGCCATTGTCGTTTTCTCCTTTCTGGCTCAATGCCATTTTGCAGCCGCTCGACCCACACTCAGCCACCAGCACGCCGAACTCGGCCCGTTCGGTGGTGGTGTTCTCGCCCTTGGCTTCCAGCCTGTCCAGCAGGCTTTCGCACAGATCGGGCCAGCTTTTATGCTGCATAGTCTTCGCCCGTGATGTTCTTGTAGTCGTCGGCGGTAATTTCACCGCTTTCCACGCGCGCGGCCAGAACCTTCTTGACGGCAACGCGGCGACTGATGGGCATTTCGGCCCAAGTCTTAGTGCCAGCGACCAAACGGTTTGCCCAAATCTTATCCATAGTCCTTTACCTCCTTATTCTTTGTTCAGCGCTGCGTCCAGCTCACACAGCGCGGTTTCGATGTCGGCCAAACGCTTCTCGTTGGCCGCGTCCTGTTCGCACAGGGCATCTTCCATTTCAGCCACACGCTCCGGCAGCCGCTCATGCTCCCGCTGCTTCTTGGCGGCAGTTTCCTTTTCCTGCCGGGTGGGCAGATTGTCCTTTTTCCACTGAATCATGGTGACTGTCCTCCTTACTGGAATGCGCCACTGACGGCTTCGATGTAGCCGCCAGTGCCGGACGCACCGCGGCTGATGGAAACGCGGAAGTTGAACGCCGCGCCCGCCGTGGCGGCCTTGTTCTCAAAGACGATGTTCACACCTTTTTTTACCTCGGTCGTGGCATCCTGCCACACCGGGGCCGCGTCCTTGGCGTTGTTGGTCACCTCAGCCTTGAACTTTGCATCATCCGGGATGGAGCCGGTCACCTGAAGCACGGCAACGGTGATGTCGCCCTCCACGGTCAGCGGTTCAGCCAGCGTCACGCTTGCGGCGTGGACGGCCTTGGTAAAGGTCGCGGACGTGCTGACGGTTTCCTTGCCGTCGCTCACCTCAACGGTGATGGTGTGGTTGCCGTTCAGGATTTTCTGGAATCCGGCAGCGCTGGCCGTCTGCTCAAAGGTCAGGGCCGTGCCGCTGGCAACGCCGGTGCGGGTCTTGGTGGTCTTGCCGTCCAGCTTTTCGGTGACGGTCAAGGTGTCGCCGTCGGCATCCCTGACGGTGTACTTCCACGCAAAGGCCGCGTTCTTCTGCCCCAGAGCTGCGCCGTCCGTGCTGACGGTAGGTGCAGTGTTGACACTGACCGTGCCATCGTCAGAGACCACGAGTGTAGAGGGAAGAATGAAAGCGGGGCGAACACCATAAGAGAAGTTGTACCAGCCGTTGTAGTAGGAGCCATCGGCGCCGACGTTCCAGACGCCGTTGCCATCGTCGGTGTACGGAGAGCGCAGCCACCAAACGGCAGCGCTGCTGCCGTTGTAGGCGACACGCTTGCTGTTACCGCCGGAGCTGTTGCCAAAGTATGCCAGCCTCACACCGTCCTTCGGGAAATAGCCGTTGTCGCTGGTCGTCCAGCCAACCTCATAACCAGACAGCAGGAACACTTTGGTGCTCAGGCCGTTGGAGCCGGTGGCAAGGCTGCCGCCGGAACCAGTGCCGTTCTGGTACGGGATTTTCACCTGCTTAATAGCTGCCCGGATGTTGCTGTCGATGAGGTTGTAGAACGTTCCGTTCAGGTATGTGTGGATGCTGGAATCCTTGTAGGAGTTATTGTTGCCGAACGTGGACGTTGTGTAGATGTCCTTCATCAACAGCCACGTTCCGGCGCAACTCGAATCATAGGTGCCGGTGTTCGGGTTGCCCTGCTGCACAACAATAAAATCTTTGGACGCGCCGTTGACTTTGATTTTGACAATGCTGCCAACGGCTTTCGTGCCCAGTTTTACGTTTGCCATTGTTACCTCCTTGTTTTCGTTCAGGCCCACGGCATGATCTCCGCAGGCCGCGTGTTCTGCGATTCAGAGAGGGACAGGGCTTTGTGCTGCACCTTGTAGATGCAGCGGCATTGCCGCGCCCGCCGTCTGTCACGCGCGAGTTTGTTCGAGTTGATTTTTCGATGGATAGGAATTTTACAGTCAAGCAATTTTTCGAGCCGGTCAGCGTACTTGCGGCGTAAAGAATAGGTTTCACCATGGGCGGCATGGGCATCCCACGCATCAAAGCTCCGCAGGATTTCCTGCTTGGTTACTTCGCCTGCGGGGTATGCTGTTTCCCAATACTTGATCTTGTTCTTCATCCGCTTGGAGCTATCCCGGCGCAGCTTTTGGATGACCGCGCCGGTGTCGGTCAGGTAGGAGTGAAAGCCCAGAAAATCAATACCGTTCCTCAACGGGAAGATGGCGGTTTTCTGGTTCAGCTCAAGGCCGTAACTGTCCATGAGCGCCCGCACATCCCGGAGAATGCACTGCAATTTCCGCTTGTCCGAACAGATGATGTAGAAATCATCCATGTATCGGCCATAGTATTTGATGCGGTACTTTTCTTTGATGATGTGGTCGAACTCGTCCAAAAACATGAGGGCGAAAAGCTGGCTCGTCTGGTAGCCCAGCGGCAAGCCGTCCTCCATCACGTCGATGTAGATGCAAAGCAGCTCATAGACACGCGGGTCAACGCCGCGCTTATCCAGCACGGCTTTGAGCTTGCGTTTTAGCTTCCGGTGGTCGATGCTGGCGAAGAAATGCCGCACGTCGCCTTTCAGCACCCAGCCGTCCGCGCCGTGGCCCTCACGGCGGTAATAGTCCACCATGTGGGTTTTCAGGCGCATCAGGCCGTCGTCTGTGCCTTTGCCGGTCTGGCTGGCGTGGCTGTCCCGGATAAAGCTCTTTGTCAGGGCATCATACAGGATGTTATCGACCAGAGCGTGCAGCACCACCTTGTCCACAAATGCGGGGGCGTGTACCATGCGGCGCTTCGGCTCGTAGACGGCAAAGACCTCAAACTTACTTGGCACATAGCGTATCTGCTGCCGGATGCTCCCGTCTGGCTGCCGCACATTGCAGACAGCCAGCTTACGGGAGAGCTTTTCCGTGCAAGCCAATGCATGGGATTCATACTCGATTGTTTTGCTCTTGTTGCGTTTTCCCTTCCGGGCTTCGAGGTAGGCTTTGTAAAGCACCTCAAAGCTGCACAGTTCTTCGTATGTCAAAATGACCCTCCGCTGGTTCGCTGCTGCGGTAGTGGGCTGCATCCGGCAGGGATGGCCCACCTCAGCGGGATGTATTTATCACTTGCCTGCATCGGCAAGCGACAGGATGCGGTTTCCTTTGATGGGCGCACTGCTTTCAGCTTATGCCTACTCGTCACACGGTTCCATCAGAGCGGGGCGAACACCATAGGAGTTGTTGTACCAGTTGTTGTTGTTGGAGCCATCGGTGTTGACGTTCCAGACGTTGTTGTTATTGTTGGTGTTCGGAGAGCGCAGCCACCAAATGGCAGCGTCAGACAAACAAACCGCACCCTTTATGCAAAGCGGTTGCCCGCTGTGCGTTTACGGTTCCGGGTAAAGGACAGCTTTCAGGGCGGCAGCCTGTTCGGTCAGCCGCTTCCGTTCCGCTTCTGCCCGGAGTTTTTCGGCACGTCCGCGTTCCGACGTGAGCCACTTCATCGCCGGGTATTTTACGTCCGTGACCTTCTTTGTCCAGATACCGGCTTTCTTCGCGCTGATGATACCTTCCTCCGTGCAGATGGTCAGGTATTCCAGCAGCAGAGAGCAGCCGTCCACGACTGCGCCAATCTTCTCAACGCGCTTGTTGTAGTCGGTCTGGAAATTGACGTTATTCGCCGCGTGTGCATCCAGCAGGATTTGCCGGGCGGTCAGCCGGATGCCCTCGCCATACAGCCGGAACGTGCTCTTGGAAAAGCCCTCCCTGTCCCGTGTGTCGAGTGCATGGACGGCAGTGCCGCACACCTTCTGGATGTCGCGCACATCTTCGAGCGCCGCGACCTTCTGGATGATCTTCCGGGCATCGCTCCGGCTGATGTCGTCGGTGACAATGCGGGTCGCCCTCTGGGTGTAGCGCAGCAGCTCCCGCGCATTCGCGCCGACCTTGAATGTTTCAGCCATCAGAACTCCACCCTTGCCTGTTCTGCGTTCCACACGCCAGTGACGGTCAGGCCGTCAAGGCTGCTGAACGTGGCGGAAAAAGGATTTTTCGTCACGTTTGTGCCGAATTTCAGCTCGATTGCATTGATACTGCCGCGCATCGCTGCCACGCTGGCGCGGATGTCACCATGTGCAGTGTCCGCAGAGTTGTGGGCATCAACGGCGGTGCTGATGTTCTGATCGGTCTGGGCCTTGGTGTATGCGTCCACCGCCGGACGCTGCGATTCAGACAGCTTACCATCCGCATCCAGCGTTGCCACGCCGCCGGGGGCACCGGCCTGTTCTGTTTTCAGATAGCTGGATTCATCGTTCGACACGCCAGGCACGGCGACATTCACGTTTCCATATGCCATGTGTTAGTCCTCCTTTGGCTTTTCGCCCTGAATGATCCGGTACTCAGCAGTCAGCGCTTCCGCCGGGGCTTTCTTCGCCCAGATACAAATTTTCCCGGTCTGCGTTTCGCAGGTCTGACAGACACCACAGTCCATCGCGGCGGTCAAACTGTTCGGCGACAAGATGATGTCTGCGCGATCGGTCGCCGTCACATCTGCGGCAGTGATGTCATAACGCATGGGGTATTCCTCCCACGTTTCATCCTCCACCCAGCCGTCTGCCTTGATCGTGACAGACACAGAGGACAGCCGGTCAGCCTTTGCCCTGTCCATTTCCTGCATTGCTTCCAGCGTTGCATTGGACAGCTCACTTGCCAGACTTGCCGCATACTTCTTTGCTTCCTGTGCTACCAGTTTCAGGTGGGTTACGAGTGCGATAATATTCATTCACGCTTGTCCTCCCTAAAAAAGCAGGCGAGACCGCCATGTGACGGTCTCGCCCCTCATACTTCTTTGGTAAGGTCAGTCAGCTTATGCGCCGAAAACCTCGGTCAGCATAGCGGTCACATCGCTGTCGGATGCGACGGTGCCGTGGATCACATCGGACGGCTCAGTGTACACGGTGGTGTCCACGCCGTCGATGGTGATATGACCGTTGGTCTCGCTGGCGGCGGTCTTGGTGGCACCAGCAGAAATGCCCTTCAGCTTTTCGCCTTCTGCGTTGGTCATCAGACGCTTGCCGGTCTCAGCGGCCACGAAGTCGGCAGGCTTCTTGCCGGAATCGGTCATGTTGCCGCTTTCATCCAGAGCGGCGAAGTTGCCAGCGGTGGCGTTCTTCACCTTGTCGGCCTTGCCGCTGATGTCCACATACAGACCATCGTCCTTCAGAACCAGGGCGTTGCCGGCAGCAGTGGAAACATTGACCTTGACATCCACCTCATAACCAGCGATGGTAACGGTGGTGGAAGCATCCTTGCCGGTGGCCTTGGCCTTGTAGGTATCGACCAGAGCGGACATATCGAGGAAGCTGTAGGAGCAGCTGTCAGGGTTCTGGCTCTTCACAGCCAGAACCATAACGGGCTTACCTGCCAGCTTGGGGTCGGTAGCGCCGGGGTAGGTCTCGGTGCTGAATGCGAACTTCTGCACGAAGGTGGTCTTAGCCTGATCGAGGAACAGCTCCTTCGGGAAGTCGAAGGTGAATGCCGCAGTACCGGACTTATCAGCGCTAGTGTAGAAGCTGACAGTGTTGCCGGAAACGCCCAGAGACTTAATGGCCTTGGAAACGTCGGTGTTGATGTTGTCGATCTCGGCCTTGGTCTTTTCGGCCAGAGCCTTCAGAGCAGCCAGACGGACGAGAGCATTTGCATTGTAAGCCATAGTAAAATACCTCTTTCTTACTTGTTCATGATAAAATATCCGGCTGCCCAGACTTCCCAGACAGCCGGTCGATTACAGATTGTGCATTACTCGCCGAAAATCTCAGTGAGCATTTCGTTTGCTTCGTCGTCCGAAGCAATGGTCACAGCGGCAGCGCCCAACGGGGCGAGGTCGCCGTTTGCATTCTGGATCACATACGGAGTAGCCGTGCCGTTCACAACGACGGACAGCATCTGGCCGACATAGGCGGTCGGATTGGTCTTGGCGTAGTTCTGGGCATCGGCCAGAGTGGGCCAGACGGTGGAAGGATCAAGGGCAAAAGCGTCCTGACGCTTCATAGCCAGCGGGAACTCCATGTTGGCATAGGTCTTTGCGGTATTATTCACTGCCATTGTCTATCCCTCCTATCAGCCCAGAGTGACTTTGAGAACTGCGGCGTTGCCGTAAGCAACAGCAGGCTCAAACACCCAGACATTGTACTCCTTCGCGGCATAGCCGTTTGCGCCCTCAACGGGAACAGTGGACTTGACAAAGGTGCTGGTGACATCTGCGTTCATTGCGGTCTCGTTGATGACCTTGGTGACACCCTTTGCAGTCGCAATGCAGGCGATTGCCACACGCTGCGCACCGACGGGGACATTGATGGTCAGCGTACCAGCGGCATACGCCTTGCCAGTCTTGCCCAGTGCGCGGATGGCCGCGCTGTCCAGAGCAGGCTTGCTGGTAGATGCACCATAGAAAGTGTTGCGGAACGGGGTGTAGGCAGCGGTATCCTTGGTCTTGCTGCTCGCCGCAATGGCAACGACCGGGCTGGAGTCAGCGCCGAGATTGTCCTTTGCGGTCACGCCTGCGCCGTGGGTGGCAGTGACGCGGTACTTCAGGCTGGACACGGCATTGTCACCGCCTGCATCGCCGATGACGAAACCAGCGCCGCCGTTGTCGTCAGAACCAGCGGTCAGGGATGCAGCATCCACGGATGCAACCTGCGTGGTGGCGGCGTTGGTGATGCGTTCCACCTTGAAATTGGTTGCCACAACGCCAGTTGCCGGGCCGTACTGGTAGGAGCCAGCATTCAGCGTTGCGCCAGAGTAGGCCGCAGCAGCTACCTTAGTGCCGGCCTCAACAGCACCAGCACCGGTCAGCGTGAACGTGCCGATGGACGGCTGGGCGGTGATGCTGGGCTGGAGCCGCTTGCTGAAAATCTCAGTCAGGGCATCCATGACGCTCTTGCCCTTGGTGGAGAAGGTCGCCGTGCCGTTCTGGCTCTTGGTCAGGTTGCCGACCTGCGTATAGCCACCGGCCAACGTGATGTTCTCCCGCAGGATGACCTTATCGGCATCCACGGAACCGGTCATGGCCACCCATGCAGAACCGTCATAGAAATAGGCGGACTGCTCATAGGTGGAACCGTCCACGGTGGTGGTCACGACAAAGACATCGCCCTTCTTGGGCTTTACGTCCGTGTTCTGGGCGAAGTAGCCGGAGATCACGCTGTCGTCGGAAGTGGACAGGTCAGCTTTGGTCGCGGCGTACACCGTGCCGCCCAGACCGCCGGAGACAGCTTCCAGCTGTTCCTTGGTGGCGTAGCCGGAAAGATCAACAGTGGTATCATCCAGCAGGACGACCTCATCATTGACCTTTGCGTAGATGTCGTAGTGCTGCGTCTTGTCGTTCATGACAAGATACATGATGTTTTCCTGCGCTGCGGATGCGTCAGGGATGGCTTCCGCCACCTCAAAGCGGGCATGACCCGCCTTGGAGATGGACTTGAGCCATTCCTGCTGCAAGCGCACCGTAGTGGATTTGAGAGCTTCGAGAGTCACAAACTTGTTGTCTGCCATATAAGCCTCCTGTTATGCCGGTGTTTCGTTCAACTTTCTGCGGGGAAAATCTCGTCCAGCATCTTGTCCGTGTCTGCCGCAGATACGACTTCCTCCGGGGTGATGCCGCTGGTCGATACGGTGACCGTTCCGTCTGCCGTCACGGAAATGCCGGAACCAATCTTCACGCCGCCGAGCCGGGTCGCCGTCGCCACAGGCAGCACATAGGCGGAACCACCGCCCGCCGTACCTCCCGGTGCCCACAGCGCCACCGTGGCGGACATATCCGCCGTCGGGATGTTCCTTGCCCAAAAGCGCAGGACACCGGCGAGAGCCTGCACCGTCGGACAAAGCCCGGCACGCTTTGCGACCTCAAGGGCCGCTTTATGTAAGGCAACACTGGGGAACATTTCCTCCGTCACGTCGTCAACTGCAACATCGACAACACACCGGAAGTCATCCATCCCCAGCATTTCCTCGTCATCAGATTCCCGCTGCCAGTCCCAACCGTCTGCGGGGATCGTGATGTCCTTGATGATAGCAGCCCCGCCAGAGCTGCCCTGCTCCTGAATAAGAGCCTTGACCTGTTCTTCGCTTACAACGTCCCCGGATTCCTTGAGGGATTTCATGGCGTTGCCGACGGCGGCGGTGATGGCATCGGCGTGAGCGGAAGCATCTTTGTTGTGCTTCTCGACTTCTGCCTTGACCATTTTTGCGAGAGCCTGCATCTGCGGGTCAACGGTAATGCTGATATTGGCCTTGTTCGACACAGCAAGCAGCGCCGACAGCTCAATCTCAAAATCGCCGTTCACTTTCGTGGACGGGACCTCCACTCCGCGTGCATCCTGCATAATAAACAGGAGTGTTTCGGCATCGTCGTTCAGCCTGCCGTAAACGCCCACCTGATGCATGATGTACGTTTCATCCGCACCGGTGATCTGGATTTTTACCCGCCGAGCCGTCTCACCGCCGCTTTCAACGGTTTCGATGTCCAGCAATTTCAGGTCATGTGTTTCGCCGCTTACCCCGGTTTCCTCCGAAAGGTCTGCGTCAGCCGTACCGGTGCCGCTCACAGCGCGGGTGATTACCAGCGCACCACCGGAGAGAGATTCCGACAGCAGGGCGGCACCGGCGGCGGTGTAGTTAGATTTTTCCCAACTCACGTTGTCTGTCCTCCAATAATAATGTTTATTGCCGTGTGTGACCGCTCAACGGTGCCTGCCGTAAATGCCCGTGCTTTCACAGCCTTTGCTTCAACGGCACCGGGCAGCGCCACGGCAACCTGCATTTTCGATCTTCCGACCGCACCTGCAACATACGCCTTTGCGCCGATCTCTCGCGGTTTGATCCTACCGGGGAGCTTTACGGTGCAGGATGTCGCCATGCCGCTGGGTGCTGCGGCGATGTAGGCAGGCGACCGTTCATGCGGTTCGACGATGTAGATGATGTGTTCAAGGTGAGCGGTACAGCGCCGGGCATAACCAAGGCGCTTTTCAATTTCTTCCGGTGTGTAGTAAATGACACCATCATCGGTAATGTCTACGTTCATTCGCCAGTAGCCCGGCCTTCCTCCGTAGTCATACCATTCACTTATTTTCACATTCGGATAAATCGAGGCCAGCGCCTTTTGGACTGCCCACTCCGTTCCGCAGTACCGACGGACTTCCAGCGCAGTTTTGATGATCCTGCGCTTTGTTTCAATCGGATAGCTGGTGTCGTACCAGTCAACGCGGAACTGAACCGCAAGAATATCCAGAACTGTCTCATCTGCACGGTCAATATCCGTGTAGATTTTCAAGCGTTCGGCAGCTTCCAGTTCCTTCTTGCGCCGCTCCCTGAAAACTGCATCAAGGATCTGTACCCATGGCTCTTTGGCAACATCAGGCGGTAGCCCTTCGACTAGGCCAACTTCGTGGAGTTCAATCATCTTCGATTCCTCCGTATGTCACCTTGCAGCTTCGGAGCTTTGCCACCTGAATTTCGGAGACAGTTGTTTCGACCGGTGTCAACAGACGTGGGCGTTTCGCACCAGCTTCCCGTACACGCATAATCAGCTCCGCCGGTTCGATGTCCCGGCCGATTTTTCTCTGCCAGGTTTCATACTCCTTCACAGCTGCTTCCACATTTTCCTGAATCGTCGATGCATTCTTGACATTGCTCAAGGCAATATGGTAAGTAAGCTCGATGTCATACGGGATTTCTTCCGGCGCATGGCAAATAACCAGATCACCCATCGGGCGCTTTACCGTGTCGAAATATTCCTGCATTCCGGTACATTCTTCCCTTGTCGGAACTCTGCCTCCGGCCATCAGAAAGTAAATGTGGATCGTGTATCCTTCCTTGCAAACGATCTTCGTATCTGCCACATCGGACCGCCAGCTCGATGCAAAGTATTCATAGGCATCCACCGGACCGGCCACGGAGAAAATCGAAGGTGCATAGTTGATACGTCTGGTAAATGAATCGTCACCTTCCGTATCCGTACCGCCCGTGCTTGCCGAAACACTTTTTGCCCCGGACACATACGGGATAGGATCCACCAGCACATTGATTTCGCCTTCGGCAATCCCATCGCTGTTGCTTCCTGCCTCATCCGCCACGGCAACTACGTCCACGGTCAGTTCGCCGGGTAAGATCTCCGCATACTTTTCGGTTTTGAAATACCGTTTGTCTGCCGTTCTCACCTGTGTTCCTTCCGGGATTCCGGTTGCACTCGTTCTCGGCGCAGATAGTGTGAATCGAATAACCGCCGTGGCTTTTCCGGCTTCCAGGCGTTCCACTCCAACAAGCGGAGCAAGGTTGTCCAAATTCGGCCCCGTGCTCGTAGGCAGCAGTTCCGCTTTCAGACACGCCGTGCTGTACTCCATGTTGTGATGCGAACGATGTGCCAGTGTCAAAAGGACAAGCCGTGCTTCAGAACACCGTTCCAACGATACCTCACCGTTGAAAAGTTCTTTGTTGTACTTGCCAAACAGCGCCTTGCAATCGGCCACAGCTTCTTCCAGCGTTTCTTCGCCTTCAATGTCGATGTCCGGGATGTTCTCAAACTCTTTTATTTTAGACAAGCTCGTACACCACCTTTGGAATTACAACGCCATGCAGCACATCACTGTCCAGCCAGTCCACCCGCACCACTCTTGCCCGCGGCTCAAACGATGCGGTTTTCTCTGTTACCTCAGCCACATATAATCCCTTTGCCACCGGAAGTGGCTTATCGACAAATATGTTTGGATTGATTCCGAGTTCTCTGTCGCCCTCTTGGCTCCCGATTGGTGTGGAATACAGTGTGCGAAGGCACTTTGCAATGTCCTGCACTTCTTTTTGTTTTTCGCTGTCACCGGACAGCTCAACCACCGTGCTGCTGAAGTCGATCATATGTACTCCTTTATGGTCAGGCTCACCTTGCACTGCATCAAAAGCCCGTGTTTTATCACCGAATCCCAGCTGTCGCTTATTTCAGTGACCCGAAACTTGTTTTGCGATACCGGTGCAAACCCGATAATCAGGTAATGAATCTCTCCGTTCTCTGACATTTCTGTCAGACGGTTCAGCATCTTGCGAGGATTCACGCCGAGTGCTGCATCCAGAAGAATATCAAAGGTGTACTCTCTCAGTTTCGGTGATAAATACTCTGCTCGTGCTTTTCCTCCCAGAACTTCATGTTCCGCCCAGTTTGCGCCGGTCGTTCCCTTGAAGTTTGACAGGGTGAGCACACGCAGGTGTCCCACAGAGAAAATCACATCGCCGAAAATTCCAACATACATTCCAAAACCTCCTTACAGGGGTGCGGATGTTTTCTTGCCAAGGTTTCCGGTGTGTGTATGCGACACCAGCGACTTGCCGGACACAACAACGTCGCCGCCACCGCCTTGGATGTTCACGGTTCCAGCAGTTGCGGTGATGGTCGATGCCGTCATTTTCAGCTCACCGGATGCCGCAAGTGCAATCCCCGCCGGGGATGTCACTTTAATTTCTCCGCCCTCGCTGATGGTCACGGTTGCACCGCCCACCTGGATCTCAAGACTTTTCGCCTTCAGGATTTTCTTTCCGTCCACATAGTCGGTCAGTTCTTTTGCATTTGCATCAAACTTCCGATATGCCTTTCCTCGTGAGTTGGCATAATCCTTTCGGTAGACTTTTTCTTTTCCTTCAGGCGGTTTGTTCTTTTCATTCCAGACGGTGCCCACCACAACAGCATCCTCCGGGCTTTCTCCTGGATGCAGGACAAGCACAAGATCATCAACTTCCGGTGTCTGGTACTCGCCATTGGACAGAAACGGCACCATTTCCGTAACGGTGTCGTCCCTGTCTGGGTAAGTAACTTCGCACTTTCCGGCCTCATAGTCGATAGAACTCACATTGCCGAATCTCACTTCACTGCTCATGCGAAATCCTCCTTTTCCACTTTGCTGGCCTTGACCTGTGTTTTGTAGCCGCTGGATGGAGATATGCTGTGTTCCATCTGATCAACGAAATACTTTCCGTCCATCTTTCCATAGCCAACTAGGTTAAAGCACTGCGCTGAAGCGCCGGCCGGATAGCCCAACATCGTAAAACTGATCTGGGTTGCTCCGTGGTTGGCATTCTTGATGGCCGCTATCAGGCGGGCTTTTGCGTCTGCCTCGCTGCTTACCTTTCCAGTAAGTTTAAGCTGGCGTTCGTCCGTGCCCACCTTGACGTTGATGTTAATTTTTTTCTGTTTGTTGGTGTAGGTATAAAGGCCGCCCGTGTATGTTCCAGTCAGCTTTGTGTTCCACTTGAAACTTCCCGGCTCTACGCACAGGGCCGTCGGATTTCCAACGGGCCGGCTCTCATATACCGTCCATACAGGATCTTTCGCCTTGTACTTTTCCCGGTCGTACACCCAGAGCTTTGAAGTGTAGACTTTGATAACCAGTGCATAGGTGCTGCACAGATCTTGCAGAAAGGCACTATCTGTTCCGTCCTGTTCCTTTGCATCAATGCCATGGTCGTCTCCCTCAAACTTCAGCTCCAATTTGTAACGGCCTGCAATGGTTTCAGCGATTTTCTTTACGCTGGTGTTCTTCCATGTAAAGGTCCGGTTTCTCTCGCTGAAGCTGGTGTCGTTCGGCTTTGCCACGCCGCCCATCGTCAGCGAATCAGGTGCACCGGCAAAACTAAGATCATCCAGCACGAATGCCCCGCACTCGGCGCTGTAATCTCTGTAGCCGCTCTCAATGCCCCCGATATTCCAGTCCTTTACAACAATAGCCGGGTAGAGCTTCACGCCCTTTTCCGGCATCCAGTCATTTTTCCATTTGGCAGCTTTGGCATTGACTGTAATGCTCACACTGTCGCTTTTGGATTCAGCCACATCCGTGTACTTGAAACTTTCCAGATCAGGTGCGATTTCTTCCGAAATATCGGTTTTCTCGTAGGTCAGAAGAACCGCAGCCTGCCTTCCTTTGGGTCTCGCTGCTGTCAGTACCATCATGCACCTGCCTTCCAGGGCGGAAGGTCTCCGCTCTTTTCAGCCGGCAGAGCTGGTGTTGACAGCACCGTGCCGGAATCGAACCGGACGATATGGATATATCTGGGGTTGTTCTGCATCAGCCAATCGGCTTTCAGCTCGCTTCCGTACACATTCAGGGCAATCAGATCCCAGGTGTCACCGGACTTTGTGGTGTAATCAAGTGCCATACTGCGTGCGCCTCTTTTCGCGTTCGTACCGTTCCACATACTCGCAGAACTTCTCGTAACCTTCGTCCATAATGGAACGTAGATCTTCGGCATTCATGCTGCCGTAGATGGTGAAGTTTGGTGCATAAACATATGTGTTTCCGCTGGAACTCGTATAGGTACGCTGGTAGCTGTTGCTCGATCCACCGCGCTGGTTCCCGGTGCTGCCACCAGAAGCATCTTCGCTCCCGCCGATGGGCTTCAGCTCTACTTCCTGCTGGTAGTTCTGAAGGTCTGCCAGCATCGACAGATTTTGCCTTGTCAGTTCGCTGTTTCCAGCCGTCGGGAAGAAGTTTACATTGCTCAGGTCGTAGTTGTCCGGGTTTGCAGCGTATTCCAGCTTTGCCTTTTCCGCATCTGCTCCCCGGATAAACCGGATTGCCTTCTGAGTATTTTCGTTTGCAAGAACAGACTTGGCACCAGCAATCACTTTCCCGATTCCGGTGTTCAGCAGCTGTTGGGCTTTGCCCTGGTCATCCGACACGGTAGGTGTCGGCATTGCCGCCAGAGTTTCCAGCCCATCTACTGCATAGTTGGCGATCTCCGTGATACGGCTGAACGCCACACCAGCGTCGGACCCCAGTACCAATGCCGCTGCAACAGGCTGAACCATAGTGTCAAAACTTTGAGCCACCTGGTTGTAATACTGCTGGCGACGTGCTCTGTTGAAGTCGATCAGGTTAGAATCTTCTTCTGTAAAACCACCGTCCGCGAACATCTTCGGCTTTCTGCCGGGCAACCCCAGCAGATCACCCAGACCAACGCCCAGCAGCTTACCAGCGGTCAGCCAGGTATCAATGTTCTTTTCACGAACGCCGCGCCGGAAGCTGATAACGGCTTCCGGGCCAGCCTCACCAGCAATAGACGGTCCCTGCGTCATGCCGCCGTTGGCAAATGCCGGGACAGACACGGGTGACAGGTTGAATCCGAACGACTTACCGCCGATCACCGGAACCGGAATGCCGAACAGCGTTTCCGGTATTGTGAGCTGAATTTTGTTCAGCGCCCCAATGATGAAGTTGACCGCTTTCACACCGATGGTTGCAACCTGCTTCAGGAAGCCGATGATGCCCAGAATCACAGGCTCTACCACAGGAAGCACCTTACCCACCAGATCCACCGCCACCTTGATGGCGTTGACCAGTGTGGTGCCTACCAGGCTTACCACCGTAGACAGCAGCGGCATGACCGCCGGAATGCCTTCATTCACGATAAAGCCGAAGATCTCAGTCAGCACCGGCTTGATGTGGTTTACTCCCAGATCTACAATCTGAGAGAACACACCGGCGAACGATTCAATCAACGGCATAACCGTCTGGATGGCAGGGGTCATAGCTCCGAACACGTCACCCAGATTTAGCCCTCCGATACTGAAGCCGGATAGCTTTTCCTGGATGCTCTGCAAGCCCTCCGGGGTGGTGAGTTGCCCGAACACCTGCTTCACGGTGTCGCCGATACCCGCTATCTTTCCGGTGAATTTGTCAAAGACGGCAAGCCCGCCTTCGCCAAATACTGTTCCGACGATGTTGCGGATGTCCTCGAAGTGATCTCCCAGCAGTGAAACCGCCGCAACGATCGTACCGATACCGGTAATAACGGGGCCGAATGTGCCAAGCAGCGACATAAAACCGCCGCCCAGTTTTGCGGCCACTGGGCCTACCGTCGTACCCAGTACGTTCAGCCCTGCGCCGCCGACATTCAAAGCTCCCTTCACCGTGCTCAAAGCGCCGCCGCCGATTTTGGATGCTGCACCCGCCACCTTGCTGCCGACACCGAGGACGGTAGAACCCACTTTGGACTGGCTGACGGTCTGCCATGCATTGGACAGCCCATTTCCAATGACCGTCTTTCCTGCACCGAGGAAATTTTTCACTCCACCGGCCATACCTCCAAGGTCAAGACCGTTCGGTCCTGCAATGCCGGAAAGAATCTGTCCCGCAACACCGCCGGTCTTGGCGATAAATCGTCCAACCGGATTGCCGCTTCCGAACCCCACCAGAGCATTTTTCAGGCCGCCCAGCGATTGCCCGACATTGGAAACATACCTACCGGAGCCGGAGTTTTTCAGCACGCCCAGCAGGCCACCGTTCGTGCTAGCTTCCAGCACATCATTTACAAAACCGGTGTTTCCTTTCTTGGTTCCGCTTCGCAGGCCCTTGAAATTTTTCAGTGTTGCCCAGATGCCGACACCAGCGCCGTCCAGCGTCTGCCCAATTTTTCCAAGGCGCGTTGTGGGCTGCTGCGCTCCGGCACCGGCCATCTGAACGCCGTACTTTGCATTTTCAGCAAACATTCCGGCATTCGATTTTACAAAGGATGCGCCACCAACTGCCCGTTGGATCAGGCTTGTGGGTGTCAGTGCGCCCATCAGATTTCGGACAGTGATGCCTCCGAATGTTCCGCCTGGGGCACCGCTCGGTTTTCCGCCGATTGCAATGTTCCCGATGGTGTTCAGCAGCGAGGATCCTGTGCTATAAGCCGTCGGTGCAAAGCTCATAGCTCCGAACGCCGCGACTATGGCAGCAATGGCCCCTGCCACTTCCGGCCCATGCTCTGTAGTGTAGTCGATGCCCTTCTGGATCCACGGCAATGCCGCCTGCGCCGCATTGCCAATTCCAAGCAGCGCGGAGTGCAACATCGGCAGAATGCCATTGACGATGTTGGACAGATCTGGCAAGCTCTCGGTGATACCGTTTGCTATGTCGATCCACATGGATGTCAGTTCTTTCTTTGCCGGAAGGAACTGATTGCCCACATTGATAAGCAGGCGGTCTGTCGCATTACTTGCCATCTGGCTTACCGCTTTGCTGGTGTCCAGACGAACAAGCAATTCTTTCTCCATGCTGCCGCTGTATGCGCTGGTATCACCAGCCATAAGCAAGGCATTCTGGAACGCAGGCAAGTTGCCCACAATTTTTGAAACGCCCTCAATGGCCCACTGTCCAAACAGTGTCTTGATGGTCGCAGTCTGCTGGTACTTGTCCTGTTTCGAGATCGCCTCAAAGACTTTGTACAGAGTGCTTGCTGCACCATCTTCTCCGTTCGGCCCGGTGGACTGCATATCCTTTGCAATCTGCACAGGATCAAAACCGAGTCTGTTCCATGCGCCCACCTGCGCATCCGTTGCACTGTTGCCAAGGGTGATGTTTGTAAACACACGGTTCAGGCTTGTTCCAGCCTTTCCCTCATTAACGCCCATAGCCAGCATGGTGGCTGCCAGCGCAGAGGTCGTGTGCAGGTCAACGCCGGCTGTCTGGCCGACACCGCCGGACGTATTCACCACGCTGGCGATTTCCGCCGCCGTGGTAGCCATGTGGCCGCCCAGATAGTTGATGGAATCTGCAATGTCGATAATCTGGTTGTGGGTCTTACCAAAAGCGGTTTCCCACTTTGCCATATAATCGGCCGCAGACTTTGCATCAATGTCCCACGCGGCAGCTAGCCTGGCCGTATCGTACAGGTAGCTTTTTTCTCCGGTTTGCTGGTTATCCAGAAAGATTTGCTCATAGCTCTTACCGGACTGTCCCAGCGATGCGGCGATCTGCGCCATCTCGTCCCGTTTGATTGGGACCTGCGTAGTCATCTTGAGGATCGCGTCCTCCATGGTGGCACGCTTTTCCGGGTCAATGCTGCCGTCATCGTTCATGATGCCGCCAACATACTTGACTGCATCTGCCGCCTGGGCTTGGTATTCCTCTGCCATGGAGGTTGTCTTTTTAATCATGACAGCGGACGCAGTTGTCAGCGTCGCCATGATTCCAAGCCCAGTCTTTCCGATTACGCCCAGAGTGTTTGCTACCGTGCTGCCCAGCGACTTTGTTCCCGTCAGTGCGCTCGCCAGATCACCGGTCAGCCCCTTCGTCTGCTTTATTGCAGTTACAAGGGATGGGTCCACCTTGCCCATGATGCGGATGCTGAGGTCTAGTGCTCCATTTCCCGCCATACGTCTGCCACCTCGTTACACAGATCCACCAGCTCCCGCCGGGGCAGGTGCAGCAGATCCGTCATGTTGGAATGCGTGGCAATGGATAGCTGGATAGCTGCTTTCCGAAGTCCTTTTGCCCCGCCTTTTACTCGAAAAAATCAGAGTTTACGGCATCGCGTAGCTTGACCGCCTCGCACAGCGGCAGACCGGCAAAGAAGTCCACCGGGTAGCCGGTGCCCATGCTGGCGATGATGCAGCAGTACAGGTAGTTGCGATGCGTATTCACCGGTGCAAATCCGCCCGCAGCCATACGGTTTTCTGCCATGGATTCGCTCATAGTGTTCAGTTCGCCCACGCCGGACAGGTCGATGCTGTCAAAGGTCTTACCCTTCAGCTCAGCCTTTTCGCTGCCCTCGTAGGTGTAGGGCGCTGCAAACTTCAGGGTGTGAGATTCCAGCTGTTTTTTCACTTCATCGGCGTTCTCGCTGTTGTCCATACCCTTGACGACCGCTGCCTGCACTTTCTTGATCTTGCCACGGGGCATGAGCTTGAAGAACTCCACAGGCTTACCGGTGGCCTTAACGGCCATTTCCTGTGCAAAAGAAGTGGTCATTTCCATCACGGACATGGCCGCCAGCTCGTTGCCGATGTTTTTCTGAATGTCGATCAAGTCCTGTACGGTCATCTTCTCCATGCCTGACAGATCCAGGCTGTCGTACTCCTTGCCCTCGAACTTATAAGGTTTATCGAACTTCACGATATTTTCCATTGCTGTTTCCTTTCCAAAAGACAGTCAGCCGCCCCACGCCGGGACGGCTGACTTCTTCATGTATCGGGTTTAGGTAAGAGCGTTGATCTCGGCACGCATATCCTCGCCATCAACATAGTAGCGGCCCGCAAACTTGTCGATGTCGATAACGGTAGTGCCGTCAACCTCCATCAGGTAACGGGTGACTTCCAGCGTGGTGGTGCTGCCCATGGTGTCGGCACGCTTCAGCTTGCCGGGATCCAGCTCCTTGGGACGACCACCCAGGACGACGCGCAGGCCCTTGTAGGTGTAGCCGCCGTTCTTGTTGTCGTTCTGCATAGCAGCACGCAGGGTGATCTGGATGTTCTTGTTGGGGTTCATCATCTTGGTGGCGTAGCTGTACATGGTGTTCCAGTTCAGCGTTGCCTCCATGGATTCAAACTGACCGGGCACGGGAGAATCGACTTCGCCCGCAATGCCCATGCCGGACACGGAGGTGGTCTTGTTCTTGATCTTGGGCAGGGTGATTTCATCCGCCAGACCAATGAGCAGGTCATCTTCCGTGTACGCATTGTAGTCATTGATGACCTGGGGAACCAGGTCACTGGAAATATTCAGAGCCATAGGTCATTCCTCCTGCTTACAGAGACAGAGCCGAGGTCAGTGCGCCGGCCTCATACTCCATGGTGTTGTTGATCTGCTTAAAAGGCGGGAACGGCGTGCAGAACTGATAGAAGGAGTAGTGGCCTGCAACCAGTTCAGCGGTCGTGTTGCGGTCGGGGTCTGCCTTCATGCTGTAGCTGGCGCACACCTCGGTAGAGACATAGACACTGCCCTTCATGTTCTCGCTGTCGATGATGGACTGAAGGCGTTTCTTGTTCATGGGCTTATCCAGCTTGCTCATGTTGTCCAGAACAAAGCTGGTCCAGGAGTGGTTGAAGAAGCGGCGGACACAAAGGAAAGCGTCCTTCGGGTCGGTGTTTTTCGGATAGCAGCAGGTCTCATTGCCCCACACAACAAAGTCGCCGGAGCGGATGAAGGTCGCCACGCCCTGCTCATTCAGAACATTGCCCTGCTCCTGATCCATCAGGACTTCGGTGCCATCTTCCAGGCAGGCGGAGGAAATGGGTACGCTGACATTGGACGGGCTGGCATTGGGCGTGTCGTTGTACAGGCTGTCGTTGTAGACTGCCGCAGCAGCGGCCAGAGAGCTACCGCTGTAGATGGTGCTGCCGATCTTGCCGTACAGCCACAGGCCATATGCTTCACGAGAAGTTGCGCCCTGCTTGACCTTCTGGTTTGCCACGTCGGTGTACTTGCGTGCACCGGAAGCGGAACTGTCGATGTCAACAAAGCACACTGCATCGAAAACGCCATTGATCTTGCGGCACTTTGCCTGGAGCGCTGCGCACACCATGGGATCCTTGGAGAAGCGGGGTGCCAGCAGAATGCCGGGAACCATGCCCAGCTTGGGGAACACCTGTCTTACCACTTCCAGTCCGGTCTCTGCACCGGTGGCCGCATTCACGCCGCCCACGATGTCGGCAGCGGTGATTTTGGTCGGGTCAAGAATGGAACCGGAAACGGTCAGGGCCGTTGCGCCGTCGCCTTTGCCGCCGTTGACCAGGGCGATGCTCACAGTGCCATCATCATTGAAGCTGGCCGAATAGTCCTCGTCCGCCGTGAGCACGGTCTGCTCCTTCTTCACGACCAGCTTTTTCAGCAGGATGCCGGTCTCGTCGATCTCTGCAATGCCGTCATTCACCTGAACGGTCTTGTTGGACAGTTCAGTGATGTGCTTTGCATTCGCAGGATCCAGGACGTTGACCACGACGATAGGGGAAATGCCCATCACCTGAAAACTGGCGCTCACTGCCTCACACAGGGTATACTTTGCAAAATCGTCGGAATAGCCCACTGCGGCGGCGGCTTCTTTGAAGGTATTCACCAGCAGCGGCGTGTTCACCGCTGCTTCCGGGTCATCCAGCATATTAACGGGGGCCGTACCCACAACGATCTGCAGGCCGGAGTTGACCGTTACCGGAGCGGTGACGCTGGTCGCTGCTTCGGTCTTGTTAAAGCCATGCGAAATAGCCATCTGTCATATCCTCCTTACTTCATCAGGGCAGCAGCCTTGTTGCAGAGAATATTTTCTCTGGTGCCGTCCTGTTCCAGTTTCACCCGCATTTCAGCGAGTTTGTCCAGCGGAACGATCAGTGCTTTCAGAAGCGGCACCTGTTCCACTTTTTCTTTCAGCTTGTCGGGCAGGCCGTCCACGAAAACCGTGTACTGCGGTGCGATGCCCTTGATGGTCGGGCCGCAATATGCCACGGGAACCTGCACCTGCGCTACGGTCTGTTCAGGCTGATTTTCCTGAACTTCTGCCGCTGCTTTCTTTTCAGTGCCCATATTAAATCAACGCCTCCACTTCTTCATTTTTCAGTGCGTTCGGGGTCTTGCAGATCAGATTCACAATTCCCCAGTAGTAGTGATCCATGTCATCGTCCGAAAGTTCCCACTTTCTGGGATAGCCCACCTCAAATGCCCCGCCGAAAACCGGCTTGCGCTTGAAGTGCTGCATAATCGTTTCTTTGATGTTTACGGTCTCCACATACCCCTGCCGATCAATTCCACGGTCATAGCTGCAAATAACCAGCTGCATGAGAACCAGCTGCGGATCATGGTCATTATCGACCTCGCCGCTCGATTCGATTACGATGATGCAGGGGTACATGGCATCGTTTGTGTCAATGTCATCATCGTTGTCCGTCTGTGTCGGCAAAAACTGCTTATAAATCTTGAGGGGCTTTTCTCCCTCCTGTCCGGTAAACTTCATGTCCCGGAACAGTTCTTCCAGCTCGTCCATCATGGCTTGCTGGCACATTTCGCTGGTATACCCGGTGATCTTTTCGGCCATATCAGATTACACCCTTTCGCTTTGCATTGGCGATCAGCTGCCGGATTCGTCGTTCGGTGTTGTCCTGAAGCATCTGTTCCACGGTCGTTTCCTGCATTTCCCACACCGTGTGGTGCATCGCAGAGCCGGAAGGGCTGGACATCGTGACCAGCTTTTCGTTCGGCTTCCAGCGTTCTTTTCCACTCTCGGTATAGTCTTTGTCAGCTGGCACGCCCAACTGGCGCTGTACCATACCGATGTGCTTCGACTTAAACTGAACCAGGAAGCCCTTGCTCCTTTCGCCGGTTCCGCTCAGACCGATCATCGGACTGCCTTTCAGAACGTGTGCCTGAAAAACAGGCGGCGCATTGCGAACAGACGGACCCATGAAGGGCTTTGTGGGGCTGGTTCTGAAATAGCCCAGGTCTGCCCGGAATGCGCCGGGGTCGTTCTTCATGATGGCAAGGATAGCCGTCGGGTGGCGGTTGGTCGCTCTCTGCCGCTGACGCAGATCTTCGATCATACGCCTGCCAGCCGCGTTGAGGTCATAACGGTTCTTAACCTCGGTCAGCATCAGCTTTCGCGTCTGTCTGGCCGTGGTGTTGACCGCCACCTTCAGCGCTGCCGGGGTCTTGTTCGACAACACGCCAAGGGCACGGGACACTTCTTCGTCATTGACAGAAACCGTCATGGTGGAAGCGTCGTAGTTGGTATGGAAGTATGCCACCTTACCTCACCCTTTCCAATTCCATCCGGTAAACTCCCGCCTTCAGGGAGCAGGACTTGATTTTGTAGTCCCGCTTCTTATCCAGTGTGATCTGCTTACCGTTCTTTGGCATCGGGCCGTAGTCTTTCTGTTTCACGAACAGCAGCAGATCGGCCTTATACATTCCCTGGTCAAAGGACTGTTTTGCTCCGCCCTCCCAGTGCGCCGCACGTTCATTTACGCCGGGGTGCTGGGTAATGCAGAGCATCTGCTTATCATCTATGTAGCGTTCTTCTGCAAACTCGCTCAGGTTGAAGAACACCGTTTCCACATCCTGCGCCACATAGTCTTTGAACGTAGGGAGCGGCTTCGGGGTGTCCGGTTCGCCGTAATTCTGGTCAACGTCCAGCATATCAGCAAACCTCAGCTACCAGCCAGGAATCTACCTTATCAGGGATCAGCAGCGGGTGGCTCTGAAGCTCAATGAAGCGACGGTCGGGACGATGCTCCACATAGGTGCGCAGCAGACGGTCGCCCTCAAAGCTGTGCCAGTTGCCGCCATCATCCAGATAGTTGCACAGGCCGTAGGCACGCATGAAGTTTGCGTTGCTGGGGATCATCAGCACCATGTTATCGGGAATCAGCGGCTTGGTCTCGCCGGTCGCGTCATCCAGATAAACTTCGTCGTAGCCGTAAACGTCCACACCGGGCAGGTTCATGTGGCCGTAATAGGTCAGGCCACCTTCCAGCTCTTTGGGTGCCATGGAACCGATGTCGAAGCGGCGCTTGTCCATCAGTTCCAGAATCTTACCGTCAGCCATGAAATTGTCGGCTGCAACCTTGCCCATGACGACCATATCTGCGTTGGCAAAGCCGTTACGGCTCACCAGCTGCTTCCAGTCGCGCAGATTGCCCCAGGGGTCAGCGGCGGACTTGCCCCACTGCTTCGTGCCTTCAAGAGTGATCTTGTTGCCAAAGCCGAAGTCGATGACTTCATCCACGCCCTTGCCCTTGACCTTCAGCTTGCCGGTGGTAAGCACCTGTGCGGCCATCCACTCTTCGCGGCGGGTGGTCATGTCGTTCAGCTGGTTGTATTCCTCAATCAGCTTTTCTGCTGCACGGTCTGCCGGGGTGCGGCCAGAGAACAGATCTTCACCGGGCAGGCGTTCCATGTACTGGTCTGCCGTGCTGATGGTCGCCGGGTTGATAAGGGGCGGTGCATAGGATTTGGTCTCGTAGCCCTCGCTCTGCACGATCTCGCCGCCAACCAGCGGATGGATGAATGCAGCCATCTTGCGATTGCCCTTGACAATATCAATGTCAACGCGGCGGGTCGGGAAGGTTTTCACGTTGGAGAAAAAGCGATCCCGCAGAAACGTGCGGATCGGCGGGGTGGTGCGAACAACCTCGATCAGGTGCCGAGGCTCATAAATGCTTACTTCATTAGCCATAAATGTTGTCCTCCTTACTTCAGGAAAATGCCGAGATTGCGCAGAGGAACTTCAACGTCGTCTACGCTCACGTTCTTCGGCAGCACAAGGCCAGCAGCGAAAAACTCACCGGTCAGATAAATCGGCACTTCTTTGTCTGCCTCTGCACTGTCAGCGGTAATACCATACAGGCCGGTAAGAACCGCCTGACCTGCACCGGCTGCATCTGCAACCGGCTTCACTTTGCCGCCCTCGATCAGAACAGGGGTGTGCGCCTCGACCGCCGCACTGGCCGTCTTGGTGGCCTTTGCGATGCCGATGTCGGTTCCGGCAATGAAATATTCCGGGGCCGTGCTGAAATCTTTTCTTGCAAGATCCATGCTCATAGTTCCGTCCTCCTTACTTCACGCCGTTAGCCTTGCGGATTGCATTCATGAATGCCTTACTTTCCTCATCCTCGGCTTCAGGGTTTGCGGGCGGCGTGTTGTCGATGCTGTTGGCGTTGGAGTTTTCCGCAGCTTCCTTTGCATTCTTCAGATATTTCTTGCTCTGCTCCTGCTGTTTTGCCTTCATGCTGGCAATGACAGCCTTTGCAAAGGATGCAGAATCAACGGGCTTCGTAAACTTTGCCTCGTTGGCCTGATCCTCTGCACCGGGCAGAGTTGCGTTCTCGATCTCCTGAATGCGGGTGCGCTCGGCAGTGGTGGCCTCGTTCTCGATGCTGGCTACCAGATCCGGGTACGCCTTGCGGAGATCATCCGTGGTCTTGATGTCCATGTCTTTTACCTCCCCATGGTCATTGCGTTCCGGCTTTTCCGCCGGGTTCATATTTTCAGGTCGGTTCACAGGTTTTTCCGTAACCCGACTTCTGACAAAATTGGGTGCTTCGTTGAACGGGGTGTTCATGCTGATGCTGTTGACGAACAGAACACCATTGCGATTCTCCACAACGGAATCTTCTGCATCGTCATCCACCTCGTCTACGAAGCCTTTTTCTTGGGCTTCCGTTGCCGTCCACCAGTTTGTTTCATCCATCCACTTGGCGCATTCATCCTCAGTTTTACCGGACTTCTTGGCGTACAGAGTAATGATGCTGCTGCGGATGGTTTCAAGTGCTTTCAGACAGTTCTTCATGTCCTCTGCGGTCAGGTAGTCGCAAACGCCCATGCTGACCGGATGAACCATGTAGCTGCCGTCTGCCGCTGCCACAACTTTGTCCGCATGGCAGGCAACGATGGTGGCGGCGCTTGCGCACAGCCCGTCAATGTGGGCGGTCACGGTAGCGGCATTGCGTTCCAGCATATTGCCAATGGCCTGGGCCGCAAAAACGTCACCACCGCCGGAGTTGATGTATACGGTGATTTCTTTCACATCGCCCAGGGCGGCAAGGTCGTCCGCAAACCGTTTCGGGGTCGCTGCGTCCTCCCACCAGCTGCGCTCAGAAATATCGCCATAAAGCAGCAGTTCCGCTTTCTGGTCATCGTCGGCCAGATTGCGGAACTGCCAGAACTTATTATTCGTTGACTTGGGGTTCGTCTGGGAATTGGCTTTGCCCATTGCAACCTACCTCCTTCATTTTTTCCATTTCACTTTTGCGCTGCCGCATATTGGCCCGCCAGCTTCCGCCGGTCATCTGTGCCGTTTCCTGTTCGGCAGTGGAAATGCCCTGTTCCATACGCAGGATAGCCGCCTCGATTTCTTTCTTCGCATCCAGATTGGTGCGTGCCGGGCCGTTCCAGTTACAGGCCATATAGGCTTTTGCAACAGCCGGGTCATCGAAGAAGCCCGGCGCATTGATACGTCCACGGGCTACCGCTTCGGCAAACCACTTTTCGTATGTCGGCTGGCAGAAGTCCGCTGCAAAGCTGTCCCGCATCACATCGCACGTTCTCCAAAACTCGTTCAGAGAACCGCGGCTTGCGGAGTAGTTGGAGCTGAACTTCTTATAAAGCACCTCGCTGGGCACTTCAATACCCGTCGCCACCTGGTTGGACATAGCTGACATAAAGCCGTCATATGTCGTGGTCGGATGTTTCGGGTCAAACGTGTCCGGTGTTTCGCCGGGCGCAAGGTCAAACACCGCAGACGGCGCAAGGTTGATTGCCAGTTCATCAGGCGGAGTGTTCGGGTCCTCCGCCTTGTCGGACGGATCCTCACCAAACGGTGCTCCGCTGACCGGGTTATCATGCTTGATAAACAGCGTGATAGATGATGCCACGATGGCCGCGGCCAACTCTGCATCCGTATATCTGCCCATCTGCTTCATCGTGGGCAGTACCGGTGCCAGCAGGGGAACGCCGCGCCGCTGCCCGGCACGTTCCCTCTGGGTGACACACAGGATGTTCGGTTCTCCCGTTTCTTTGTCGCGGGCTTCTACCCGCGTCCATGTCAGGGGCAGCGGATTATCATAGGCCAGCGGGTGCCTGCTGGCTACCCAGTAGGCAATGACTGCGCCGTCTTTGTCCGTTTCCACGCCCTGAACGATCTGGTGCACATTGATACCGTCCACCTTGCAGGGATTCATTCTGTCTGTGCGGTCAGGACTGCACACCTGGTCAGCCTCGATCAACCGGAGCTGCAAGGCATACGGCCAGTTCCCACGTTCTTTGAACTGCACTGCTGCAAATACGTCACCGTTCATCAGGAAGCTGGTGAATGCCAGTGTTTGCAGCCGCCAGAAGTTATCCATGCCGCTTGCATCGCAGGCCGCACTATCCGCCCACAAGCTGAACTCGCGGGAAATTTCCGCCTGCAAATGGTCAGCCTGTTCCTCGGTCAGGTGCAGATAGTCCGCATCGACCTGGGGTGTCGGCACAAGGCCGCTCCCCACCACATTAGTGCGCAGGGTCTTGATTGCGCCGGCTGCCAGTGGGATACCCATGTAAGCATCCCGGCTCCGCTTGCGCAGTGTTTCCAGATTGTCCTCGATGTCCTCTTTTGCACTGCCGCCGCCAACGTGCCAGCTCCGCATAGAGCGGGATGTGTGGGAAGCTCCATAGTTTCCGTAGCCGGTACCGTTGTTTATGACAGACAGCGCCGTGCGGGCCACAGCGCGGCGATACCCCTTTTCGGGGGAGATTGCCGCAATGGCCTTATCAAGGAAATTCGCCATGTGCTCCACCTTCCTTACACGTCATGCGGAGAGAAGTGGTAGATCCGGTTTCTGCCCCGGCCCCTTTCCTCCGCTTCCGCTTCAGCCACTTTCTTTTCCCAGAAAGCAATGCTTTCCCGGATCTGTTTCAGGCTGGCGCGGGTCAAGACCATCTGCTCGATCTGGTAGCTCTGCCCGGTCGATACGGCAGCCTCAGCTTCCAGCCACATATCAAGGTGCCGCTGGGCGGTCTCTTTTGAAATAACAGGCATTGGTTAGATACCTCCCGATCTCCTTCTGCGGTACTGGCGCTGTTGTGCAGGACGCTGTGCATCCTCACCGGGGATTTCCAGACCGGGCGGGTTGCTGATTTCCAGCGCAGCCGTCGCGTAGTTCCGCACGTCAAATGCTTCGTTACGTTTCTGCGCCGGATCCTTCAGCTCCCACCGTTCCACTTTGCGGCCAGACTTCCAGCGTGTGACCTTGTGTTCCGCAGTAAGCATCTTGAAATAATTTTCGTCATACCCGGCATCTTCTGCCGCCGGGAAGTGGCAGTAGTTTGGGCCTTTGATAAGCACTTTCAGCCGGGCAAGGACGTGGTTCTTGCCGGTGTCAACGCCCAAGGTGAACAGTTCGCCCTTGACGCGGTTGTTCTGAGTGGGGTTGCGCAGGTAGGGTACGTCCATGCCGCCGCGGCCTTTGATGGCCCAGATATGCCGTTCCTCCCGTTCTTTGCAAAACCGGATGACCTGATCCGGGAAGTGGCCGCCACTGTCCATGCAGACAGACCGCAGGGACAGTTCCGTGCCGTCTTTCTTTTTCCATGTACGGGAAAGGAACTCGTCTAGGTCTGCCCACACCTGACCGCGTTTCAGGTCGCCGTAGATGCGTTGGTACCGGATGCCCCAGCTTTCTCTGCCGATACCCCAGCCCACCACTTCGGCCTCGAAGCGGTTATCCTGGGTATCGACACCAGCCGTCAGGTACACTACGCCGTCCGGGACTTCGGCCTCGTAGAACTCGCGGCGGTCCAGCAGGTTGTTTGCCTCCACCGCTTCGCCCGGTTCCTCCCACGGCAAGCCCAGGTCGGTGTTCACAAAGACCTGCATCTTCTCGTAATCGCCGCGCTGTGCATCCAGGTCAGCGGCAATAAAGTCCTCCACGATTTTGTCCCACCCGCAGAGGGTCGAGCCTATCTTGTTCATGTGGAAGCCCCGCACCGCCCGTTCCGGGTGCTCTGCGTGCCACTTTCCTTGCAGGCTGTTTTTCTTCCAGCGGTATTCGTTGTCAAGGCAGCCGCACTCGGCGCAGCGGTATTGCACGCCGCCTTCCGGCCACTTGTCTTTATCGAATACCATGTTGTCCCAAACAAAGGGCTGATAAAAGCCGCAGTTCGGGCAAGGCACCGTCCATTCCTCTTGGGTGGATGCGTTGAACTCGTCCAAAATGCGGCTGTTGTTTTTGTCGGTGGGGGTCGATACCAGCACCGTCTTGTAATCCCAGTAGGTCGTTTGACGCTGCTCGGCCAGCATGACCGGGTCGCCTTCTTTGCCGGCGCTGGCTTTGTAAGCGTCCACCTCGTCCGCCAGCAGCACCTTGATGGGGCGGCCGCGCAGATCGGTCGGGGCGTTTGCGCCAACGATGGTCAGTTGACCACCGGCGAAGTTCTTTTTCATGATCGTGTTGCCGGAGTAGCGGCTCTTGTTATCCACAAGGCCCCGAAGCACCGGAGTGTCCCGGATCATGGTAGCCAGACGGTCTTTGCTGAAGCTCTCGCCCAGGTTCACCGTAGGCTGCACGATCATGATAGGGGCCGGGTAGTAGCTCATGTAGTACCCGATGGTATTCAGGATCAGGCCGTCGGTCTTGCCGGACTGGGCGCACATCATGGCTACCACCTTGCGGATATGGACATCCCCGATGGCATCCATGATCTCCCGCTGGAAAGGTGCATTGTCCGTATTCCAGCGGCCTTGTGCTGCGGATGCTTCCGCCGACAAGCGGCGGTAGCTATCTGCCCACTGGCTAAGGGTCAGGTTCGGGGGCGGCTTCAGCGCACCCAGCGCTCGGCTGAACATCTGTGCAGTCTGCGGTTCCAGGTGGATCATCGCCATTGCTGCCGCCGCCTTTCTTCACACAGCCGCCGAACGGGCAGAACTGCTGGATCTCATTCAGCCGGGTTCCCCAGACACAACCCCGGCATTTATTCTTCCTGCTCATCTTCGGGTTCCTCCCCCGCTGGTGCTGCCAGCGCAATTTCGGGGTCACTCAATTCCACAAGTGCTTCCTGCACTGCTTTTTGCAGAATATCGTGGGCTTCCGCCGGGTCGGTCAGCTGGGCCATGGTACTTGCGTACTTAGTCGGGATGGTTTCCAGCCGGTTCTTGAAATTTGCAAAGATGGTTTTCAGGGCGCGTTCTACGTCCTCGGTGCGGTGCAGGTCGCCTTGGGCTTCCTCCATCCGCATTTTCTCGATCTTGCCGCGGGTTTCCTCCCTCTCGGCACGGGCAGCAACAAGGCGGGCTTGATCGTCTTTGTTGCCGATCTTGAAGTTCAGGTATTGCCGGACGCAGACCTTCATGTCAAAGACACCGGGCCGGACTTCGGACAGCACGCCCTGATCCCGCAGGTTCCGCACCTGACGGTCAGTGATACCCAGCCATTCGCCAACGGCCTTACTCGTGTACAGCATCTTTGTCACCGTCCCCCGGTTCTCCGATCTCGCCGGTCGCCCGGATGCGCAGCAGTTCAAGCCGCTGCTGTTCGGTTTCCAGGTGCAGCTTGTCCATTTCGTTTTTCTGCATCTGGGCCGCCGCAGACAGGATGCGGCCATGAATTTTGTTCAAGGCTTCCTGCAGCTGCAAGATACGCTGTGCCGGGGTCTCCTTCTGATACATACCGATCTGCTGGTTTGCGCCGTCCCGCTTCCGCTTGCCACGTCCGCCGGGTACTCGCATATCCATGACGCTGGATGTAATCATCTGGTCAGGCGGTAAAGCCTGATACTCTTTGATCTTGTCCAGAATGTACTTTTCCCGGAGCAGCAGTACACCGATTTCGTGGGAAGTCAGCTCGGTGCTGTTCCGAGGCGCATTCTCTACGATCTGTTTTTCTTCCGGGGTGAGCTTGTCAAAGAAGATGGTCGCATAGGCTCCATCCTTCATTGCATTCTCATTCCCGACAGGTGCCCCGCCGCCGGGGTTGCCCACGGCGTTTTTGTTTCCCGGCTGTCCGCCGGGCTTCCGGGGTGCGGGCGGGTCCCACCCGTCCTTTGCCTTCCAGCGGCGGACCGTATCATATTTAAGATGGAGATCGTCCGCCAGCTGTCGAAGATTCACTTCTCCGTCTTTCTCCATCCGGGCAATGTACTCAGCGCGGGCGGCATCGCGCTCATCGCTTCGCCTTGCCATTTGGTTTTCCTCCAATAAAAAATGCCCCGTCTGGCAAATCATCCAGGCAGAGCATTCAGTTTCGCCGCCGGTCCTGCGGCATTTCTTCGGGTCGCTTACAACTTGTAAGCAACAGTGTATGAAAAAGGCCCCTCGGTTCGCCGCCGTGAGGCCTCTCTCCATAATTCCACTGTACTAAGTATAGCACCAAAACCGTCTTATAACGTCTTATCTTTTGCCGGTTGGAGCTTTCAAATGTAAACACTTTATGACATAGCCACCATTTTGCCAGCCCCGGCAAGATGGTCTATCCCGATTTTGTTGACCTCAACAAAATCGCACCGGAATGATTTGTTGGCACCGGCAAAACGTGAGTTGCTTACAAATTGTAAGCGGACACCATCCCGGTGACGTTACCGCCATGTTCGCCCCGGACTTACATTTTTTAACCTGTACCCCCTTTTCGTGGGCCAAAAACGCGGAAGCCCTTCGAAAAAATTGACACCTAGAAATATTTTGGGGCTTCCGAACCCGCACCGCGCCCGCCGGCGGGGGGCAGTACCTTTCCAGCGGCGGGGCCGGACGGGGCGACGGCAGGCCGGGCCGGTGCCGGGCCGCCGGTGGGCGGTGCCCAGGGCAGCGGCAGGCCGTCGAGGCGGAGAAGGAAGGGGGCAGGGGGTTAGATAAGGCGGCTATAGCCTAGCTATTGGCTATACTGCAAAGGCCATATGCCGGTCAGGTAAAGAATCTGACCCCTCCGGCGGCGGGCTGCGGCGGGTGGTTTTTGGCTGTTGGCGGGGTGATCTGCTGCGGCAGGTTGGCGGCAGGGCTGGCGGGGTGCGGTGTCGGTAGGTGCTGGCGGTGGGCTGCTGGCTGCTGTGATGTCTGGCAGGGTGTGCAGGCTGTGCAGCTTGTGGGCTGCGGGGTCATCGGCGCGGCGCTGGCGGTGCCGGTCCTTCCCGGTGCAGGTGGTTGGCGCAATATCCGGGTACCGCGTCCAGCGCTCCCCGGGTACTTTCCAGCTTTTCCCCGGGGCGGCCGCCGACAACACCCAGCGCGTGCCGGGCTGCTGATCCGGCAGGCCGGGCAGGCGGGAAGGCGGCGCAAAAGAAAAAGGCCAAGGCAGACGGCGCGGCGTGCGCTTCTGCTCTGGCCTTTGGTCTGCACTGGCGGCAATGGTTCCGGCGGGGTGCGTCCCGGTACCGGTGGTGGGGCTGATCTGCTGGCGGTGCCGGTGGGCATGGTCAGCGCTGGCACCGTTCCCGCTGTCGGCGTTCCAGCGTCACGGCTGGCGCTGGCGGTGCTCCATCCGGGTCAATTTTGCCGTTTGCCGGAGGGGTCAGATTCTCCACCTAACGGGATTGAGAGGCAGGTGTAGGGCTTTAACCTAGCAGGCTAGAACTCTCCCCAGTAACCCCCTATAGTCCCCCTTCTTCCCCGGATTCCGCCGGGTCGATCTCTAACGGCTGCCCTTCCCGCTCCATTCTGGCATATACCGCCGCCAAAATATACCCTTGCAGGCTTTCCCCGTTTTCTTTTGCCGCGGCGCGGATTGCTGCGCCTTTTGCTTTTATGGGCCAAACGGTTATGCGGTCGCATTTTGCGTTGTATTTGTCGTTATTTCGTCTTTTTGTTTCCGAAACTGGCATATTATTACCCCTTGCTTATTTTTATAAATATAATATAGCACAGTTCCGCCGACACCGCAACGTGCAATTTTCACAGCACCGCACCGTGTTTTTTGTGCAGACCGCCGAAAACACCGCAACGTGCTTGACAGGTGACACGTTGCGGTGCTACAATGCAGCCACAGCGAACGACACCGCAACGTGTCAAGCTGGTAACATAGCCGCCCCGGTCTTGGGCAGGAAGTGAGGTGAACAGCATGAGCATTGAATTTTTCAAACTCCCCGCCGCTTTGAAAAAAGCGATCTGGGCCGCCTACCTGGCAGAGTGGAAAAAGAAGCAGGCAGCAAAAAAGCCCGCCACCCACTAAAGCAGGTGACAGGCTTGCAAGATGAATTTTCCACAACGCATCTTGTAAGCCAGTTTACCACCGAAAGGCGGTAAAGTCAAGCGGATGCCCTGGCAGGGTCGCACCGCTCAAACAAAGCGGCCCCGCCCCATAACCCCGGCAGCCCGCCGGGGCAAACCTGAAAAGCAAAGGAGCAAAGAACATGAAACTTTTGAACACTGCAAAGAAGATCACCACCGCCGCCGCACTGGTGGCCGCAATGCTGGCAGGCACCGCACCGAAGGCCGCGGCACAATGCCCCTACACCGTCGGCCCCCTGGGCCGCTACATCGCCCCGGCCATTGTGCAGGGCATGACCGCCACCGATGACGGCGCGGTTGAAGTCTGGTGCACCGACGCGCTGGACGGTGACGACTGGTATTTTACCGTCGATGCAAAAACCGATCTGCGAATTTATGACCGCGTTGACCTAGTGGTTGACGCGAACGGCACCCCGGAAGATTTCAGCGATGACAAAGTGATTGACGCGCTTTACTGCCACAGCTGCACCGAAGATTGAAAGGAGCCTGCACCATGATGACACTTGAACAGATCCGCGAACGGAACCGCAAGGAGAACGCCGCAGCCCGCCGCCTTCAGGCCGCCGGGTATCGGCTGGAAGGGTGGGACCCCCGCACCGGGCAGCGGATCGCCGCACGAATCACCGGCGAGAACACCAACGCAGAGCGCCGCACGTTCTACAGCTTTCCCACCTGGCAGGATGCCGCGGCCGCGCTTCTGGGCTGAATGCCCACCGGATGCCCTGGCAGAGTCGCACCGGACAAAGCGGCCCCGCCCCACTACCCCGGCAGCCGCCGGGAGATCATCACGAACACCAACACAACAAGCAAAGGAGCGTTTCACATGACCAACGACGAGATCATTTACAACGAAGTCAACGCGAAGTATCACACCCCCGAACAGCGCCGCGCCATCCTGGCGCTGGCCTACACCCCGGAGCAGATCACCGCCAAGGGCAAAGAAATCCACTTCAAGGACGTGCCCGAAGAGCGGCAGGGCGAAGAGCTGGAAAAGCTGCTGCTTGCCGGCCTGTTCCACACGTTCCAGGAGTGGAAGAAGGACGGGAAGAGCGTCAAGGCTGGCGAGAAGGCCACGATCTGCACGAAGTTGTGGAAGTTTGACGACCGCCCCCGCAAGACCAGCGCCAGCATGGAGCCGGATGCACTGACCGCCGCCGCCAATGACCAGCGCCCCGACGGTAACTATTACAAAGCCCCTGCGCACCTGTTCCATATCGGGCAGGTGGAAGCAAGCCGCCCCGCCCCCGCTGGACGCTTTAAGAGCCTGGACGAGATCAAGGCATACAACCGGATGTTGGCCGACCAGCGCAAAGCCGCCAAGGCCGCCGCAGAACAGGCCGCCAGCGCCCCGGCAGAGATCCCCGCAAAGGCAGAGGCCCCCGCAAAGCCCGCCACGAAACCCGCAAAGAAGGCCAGCAAGCCCGCCGCAACGAAACCCGCCGCAAAGCCCAGTGCCCCGCAGAAGGCCGCACAGCCCGCCCCGGATGTGCTCCGCAAGGCAGAGCGGGAAGCAAAGGCCGCTTTCCTGGCTGTCCCCGAAACCGACCGCAAGGGTCAGGCCGCAGCGCTGGACACCTGGCGCAAGACCCGGAAGGCCGTAGAGGACGCAAAGCAGACCCCCGCCGCCGTGGCCGTGCTGGATGAAGCGCCCGTGAAACAGCTGGACTTTGAAAGCATCGCCGCCGGTCTGCTGGCATGATCCACCACCACGAAACCGGATATTTTGGCAGGGCTGCACCGGGCAAAGCAACCCCGCCCCACTTCCCACCGGCACCCCGCCGGGAGGATCACCACAAAACGAAACACGAAAAGGAGTTTTTGCAATATGAAAAGAGCATCCAGCAGCACCCCCGCCGGCCTGAACGTGAAGAAGATCACCGCCTATCTGAAAGGCCAGGCCAAGAACCGCAACGCCGTGCGGATCACCTGCCAGAGCGGCAGCGTGTACATCTTCACCGGCTATGCAGCGTTCAAGCTGCCCGCCGCCCTTTACCCGGAAGTGATCCAGCCCGTGACCATGCAGGCAGCCCCCGCCGATGGTGTGACCATCGTTTCCAGCGATGACGGGTTTGTGGTCAACGATCCGCACCAGCTGACCGCCGCGCAGATGTTCCAGAAGTTCAGCAACTGCAAAGAAGAGGTCAAGCGCACTTCTCTTTTGCAAGAAGTCGAGATGAAGGGCAAAATCTGGGGCACGTTCCGAATGTTCCGCGATGGATCCCGGCCCATCATGATAAATTCGGAGTATGACGCTTTTGTGGATCATCACGAATTTGTTTACCACGGCAGCGGCAACCCGCTTGCGCCCATCCTGGCAACTGACACCGCAGACCCGAAACGCGCCGCCGTGGCCGTGCTCATTGCCCCGATGAAGGCGAACGACGAAATACAGCAGGTATGCAACCGCCTGTTTGCATGACCTGCACCGGATACCCTGGCAGAGCCGCACCGGATAAAGCGGCCCCGCCCCACCGCCCAGCATTCCGCCGGGCATATCACGAAACACGAAAAGAGGTTTACACGATGACCACCCCAAACGATTCCCTGGACTTCTACCCCACGCCGGACAGCCTGGCCTTTGATATGGTTTTCTCCCTGCGGGAAGTAAAATCCGGGTTCACCACCTACCCGAAACCCATCCTTGAACCGTCCGCCGGTGATGGAGCACTTGCGCGTCAGGTCCACACTCTGGCGTTCAACGTCCACCACGACTATAAGACCGGCGAGGTTGACCGCTACGACAAGGAAAAGGCACGAAGCGCAGAGCTTGACTGCATCGAGCTTTCCAGTGACTTCCGCGCCGTGTTGAAGAAAGACGGTTTCCGGGTGGTGCATGATAACTTTCTGACCTTCCGTCCCACCACAAAATACGCCGCAATCGTCATGAATCCGCCTTTCTCCGCTGGTGCCGCGCACCTACTCAAAGCGCTGGACGTCATGCAGGACGGCGGCAAAATCCGCTGCCTGCTCAACGCCGAAACCCTGCGCAACCCCTGCACCAACGAACGGAAAGAGCTGGCCGCAAAGCTGGAAGAGCTGCACGCCACGGTGAAATATATCCCGGATGCGTTCAAGAACGCCCGCCGCGCCGCCCGCGTGGAGGTGGCGCTTGTGTCGGTGGACATTCCCGACCGGGAGCCGGTGAGCCGGATCCGGCTGGAACTCCAGCACGAAACCACGGAACGCCTGAAGGACAACCCGGAGTTTGCCGCCCTGGTATCTTCCGACCCCATCACGGCAGCCATTGAGCGGTACAACGCCGCCGCAGAGGGTGTGCGCCGGATCTATGAAGAGTACAACGGAATCAAGTCGTTGTTTTCCTCCGCCGGCGCTGGTAAGAAAGAAAACCCCGTGATGGCTTTCACGAAATCTTATAACGACGCTATCCGGGAACTGCGCGGGATGTACTGGAAACAGCTGTTTGAAATGCCGCAGCTGTTCGATGCGATGACCTACGAAATGCAGCAGGATTACCAGAAGCGAATCAAAGAGCTTGAAGGCTACGACTTCAGCGCGTACAACATTCTGACCGTCCGGGAAGAAATTTCACGAAATCTTCTTTCCAGCATCGACCACGAAATTATAAAGCTGTTCGACGACTGGACGAACCTGCATTATAACGACGAGTACAGCAAGAACGTGCATTATTACAACGGCTGGTGCACGAACTCCGCGTACAAGATCAACCGCAAGGTCATTTTCCGCTGCAACGCCTTTGATACATACGATGGGCGTTTCTGCCCCCGGTACAATGCAACAGGCCATGTTGCCCAGATCGAGCGGGTGCTGCACTTCCTGGACACGAACGGCAAGCCCTACAATGGGGACGAACTCCGCGCCGTGCTGGATGCCGCCGAAAAGAGCGGCCAGACCCAGAAGATCCAGCTGCACTATTTCACCGCCACGTTTTACAAGAAAGGCACCTGCCACATCGAGTTTACGAACACGGACGTTTTGAAGTCCTTCAACCTCTACGCCGGACAGCGTAAAGGCTGGCTGCCTCCCACCTACGGCAAAAAGAGCTATCACGATATGGCCGCCGCAGACCGCCGGGTGGTTGACAGCTACGAGGGAGAGGCCAGCTACACCGACACCCTCACCCGGCACCTGATCCCCACGCAGAGCACGTTTTTACAGCTCAACGCCTGACACGAAACCCGCAAGGCCGACAGCGTTCCCGCTGCCGCTGGTGCAAGCCCAGCCGCCCCAGACCGGGGCGGGCGCTCATGGGTAACAGCCCATCCGGCAGGCCGCCGGGAGTATCAGCACGAAATACAGAACGAAAAGGAGTAACAACCATGAAGAACCAGAACACCACCCAGATCGCCTACATCGTCACCGCCGACTACTACACCAACGGCAAGCCCACCACCTGCAAGATCACCGTGCAGCCGGTCAACTTTGACCCCGCCCGCCTGATCGACTGGTCCGACCGGATCAGCAAGACCCACATCCGCGAAGTCGAGAACTTCACCACGCCGGAGGAAGCCGCAAAGCGGATGACGGAGATCATCGAAGCCGCCGCAGAGCGCGCTGCCCAGATCCAGCGCCCGGAACCGGTGGCAGAACGTCACCACTTGACCGTGCCCCGCCTCACCGATCTGGCAGCCCTGCCCACTGTCCACGCCTGATGCAGGCCCGGAAGCCCTGGCAGGGTCACACCGGTCAAAGCGGCCCTACCTCACCGGCACCCGGCACCATGCCGGGAGCGCATCACGAAACACGAAAGGAGTTTTCTACATGACACGTTATCAGATCGTTTACAACAAGTCCGGCTACCCGCTCACCACATGGAGCAACAACCCGGACCAAGCGCACGAACTCGCGGAGAAGTTCCGCAAGGTTGGCTACTCCGTGGACGTTTGGGAGCACACCGACAAGGGCGCACACAAGACCAGCCTCTAACCCCGCCCCATCTTCCCGACATTTACGCCGGGAACATCACGAAACAGAAAGGAGGTGTTTTCATGGTTCGATGTTGGATATACTCCGCTGGGCCGGATCAATGCCAATGCTACAACGTGGATGACGAAAACTTGGCCGATCTGGCAGCACAGGCGCAATTCCTAGAGGACTTCCGTGCCCAGCGTGCAGCAAACCCGGCTTTATACCGGCAGCTGCTTAATATGCTGGTTCCCGCCGCCGATGCCATTCCCATGCGCAACTATACCGGCCTGCCGTTCTGACAGCCAGCCCCGGCAGCCCGCCGGGGTTATTCTTGCATCCCGTCACGAAATCTTGTTCTAATTTATTGCTTTTATTTGCGTTTTGCTCTATCATGACAGTAACGAAACACGAAAAGGAGGTTTCCCGTTATGACTATGATTCCCGCCTTCGGTCCCTGGACAGAGCATCCCGCAGACACTGACGAAGAAAAGCGCCTTGCCAGCGCCCAGCAGAGCAAGACCAGCCCGCTTTCCGTGGACAAGGAACACGAAACCGGGGTTTTCTATGGATCCGGCAAAGAGCCGTACCAGACCAGCCTTGCAAGCTGCACCTGCAACGATTTTGTAAAGCGCAAAAAGCCCTGCAAGCACATTTTCCGGCTGGCTATGGAGCTTGGTATCATTGATGCGGCCTATAAGACGGGCCGCAGCACTGGCGAACGAAACGAGGCGCAGATCAGCTTTGCAGACAGTGTTGCTCTGGTGGAGCAGCTTTCCGGCGCGGCACAGAACGCAATCAAAGATATGCTGTATTACACCAGTGAGCGCATCGACGACCGCCAGAAGCCTGTAACCTGTCACGATCTGGATCTCGTGCCGGAGCTGCGCACGTCGCCCCTGCTGCACGAAAATCCGTACCCGCTGGAAGAAGTGCTGAACGATCTGCCAAAGCCCTTTGTTGTGCAGCTGCTGGATCTGGTGCACCGGGAAGGCAAGCCGAAACGAAATGCAGCCAAAACCGTAATGGCTGCATGGCTGGCGCAGAACGCACCCATGCTGGCAAAAGAGATGCCGCCTTGTGCATCCTTCTCTTTCGTGGAGGTGTTCGACAAAGCCCAGCGTGACGTTTACAAGTACTTGCACCGCAAGTACGACACGGAAACGGACTGGTACACCGGCGCAGAGCATCCCGCCGGGGCTGTTCCTGCGGCAGACGGTTCTACTTACTACTTCCCAGAGGACAGAGTTACCGATGCCCTCACGAAACGCGGTTTCAATCGCTGCCTGAACGGTTACATCCCGGAGTAAAGAATCTTACTTCACGAAATCTTACTTTTTGACCACGAAATTTGCAATTTATCTGCAAAAATCCGGTCTTAGCCACGAAAAGCAGCTTTTTAACCACGAAATTCAACTTTCCAGCTTCAAAAAGTTCAATTCAATCACGAAAACCCGCTTTTTTGATACATTTTCTCTCACGAAATGAGGTTTTGCATGGAATACGAAGAATTTTTCGCGCCGTGGCGTTTGGTCGCCGCTTTTGCGGACGGCTCCCGCCTGCTGTTCGATGGTCTGACGGAAGAACAGGCCAGAGAAGCAATGGAAGCCGCCCAGGAAGAGCACGGCGACATTGGTTACTGGAACCGGGTCACGGATCAGGACTATGAGGACGGCAGGTATTACAAGACCGTCCCGCCACCGCCCTGCATCAACATCGTGGACTACGACGGCTACACCGGTCCGCTGGACGAAAACGGTCTGCCGGTAGGTCTGGCTGAACAGATCGCCCAGGCAAGCGCAGAGGAAGGCCGGGATCCCAACGAGGCGCAGATTATCATCAAGCGCAACGCTCCGCCGGATGACCAGCAGCCGCACGAAAAGTAAATCACGAAATCCAAAAAGCCCGCCGGGTCGATGACCTGACGGGCTTAAAGTGTTGAAAGGACTTTGTATGCAGAACAGACAGCAGGTTAGAATAAGTACCAAAAATCTTGCTGGAGGTAAAATTGAATATACTGTTCAAGCCAGCAAAGATTCCGCGCTTCGTGTTATATCCTCGGAAAAATTGTCTATGGAATCACTTGGCTACATCGTGCAGCAGCATTTGCGAAAGAATCACCGTGGACGATTTCCGAAACGTATGAATGAAACCATCGAGATTCCATCATTCCGTTTCATCGAATGACCGCATAACAGCGTCCATTGTCGCTTCTGCCATTTCTTTGTTCTTGAATCGAATAACATCCGACCCCAGTGCAAACATAGACACGTTCCCGTTTTCGTCTTTCAGAACTACCGGGCAGGAATCCCATTTTCGGCGTTCCTCTTTGCTCAATTTCCTGGCTGCTCTTTCTTTGATGGTTTTCTCGATGCGTTTTTTCAATTCAATTTTGATTCCCATTTTTCAAGACCTCCGTAATCCTCAGCACATCTTTTGCGAAACGCAGCGTTTTCGTAAGATCTTCTGCGTTTTTGAAACGGACTACGTTTCCTGCGTTTGAAATCAGTTCAACGCCACCATCCGGTGCCATCCTCACGAACCGGCACAGTTCGCCCTCTTCCCGTGCGGTCCGCCGCTCTTTGGTTTCTTCGATAAAGCAGGTTCTGAGCGCGTTCTCTGCGTCGCAGTATACGCTCTTGTCACTCCGCACCAGCCTATACATCCTTCCGGGCAGCACCCGAACCTTGTTTTTATGCTTCTTTCCCATAACTTTGTCCTCCTTTGCACGAAACCCGGTAGGCCAACTGCCCACCGGGTTATTTCTATGCCTGTTTTCAGATTTTTGGGGTAGTCGTGTTTGTTTTTCTACGACCATCGGACACGATTTTGCGGAAGCGCCTGCACATGAAGTTCCGCAGGCAGCCTTGCCTATAAGAGAATGTCACCCTCCGCCCAGGCATCCGCTCGGCGCTGTTCCTCGCGCGTGTTTAACGCACGCGATAATAAAGCGGCGCACTCCGGGAGTCGTTCCAGGTTCCTTCCCAGCTGTGCAAGAGCGACGTTTCGCAGGTACTTCAAGTGCTGCACACTGTATGGAACTTTCTGCTGTACTTCGTGCCATTTTTTGTGGTTGATGTAGAACTCCGTTAAAATCAGATTGTGGCCACTGTCCATCCGGTTCATTTGTCCTCGGATAATGTTCTGATCTTCCAGCAACACAGCCCGCTGCCGTTCCAGCTGACGCAGTTGGTCTCCAATGCCCAGTTCATCCATCCGGCAGGCCATCGCCGCCGTGCTGTCCCCAGGCGTTCCACCACGGGGCATTCCATCGGTGCCCATTCCCCGCATAGGGTCCACTTCGTCGCTCAGCGCGGTACACTGACGGCGGATGATCTCTATCCGCTGCGGGATGTCCGCATAATATTTCAAGATTGCCTCCGCCTCGTGTACTTTCACTGCTCAGTCCTCCCAAAAAATCAAAAATCTTTCTTGAAAAGGGGTTCTCCGAAAACGGGTTCTTCACCCTTGACGCGCTCCACCATGGCACCCACGCCGTAAATGTCCTCAATGACCCGGCGCAGACGATCATAGGCAACTTCTTCTCCGCCATCGTCCACCCAGTCGAGGAACTGCTGGTAATTTTTCTTGATTTCTTCCTTCACGACCTCGATCTGTTCAGGGGTGTACTCCATTTCTTCCAGCGATTCCACAAAGAAACGAACGATCATCTTTGCAGCGTCCCGGCGTTCAGCCAGAACACGCAGCTTTTTTTCAGAGCCTACCAGACCACCCACCGGAAGCCAAAATTCTTCCGGCATCAGGTGGGCAGTGCGCGCTTCCAGTCGCTTTTTTGCTTCCGGTGCACCATACTTGTCATGATCCAGAATGTACCGGGATGCAGCATTGTTCATTTTCAGGGTCAGAAGCGTAGATTCTTTCTCGCCCCAGTCCCAGAGATCATGCGCCGCAGCAACAGCGCAGTACGAAACGACCTGCCCGATTGCTTCACGGTTCAGCATGGTGCGGTGCTTCGACTTGCTGATGTTGATCTGCTGGTTCACCGCGTTCTGGATGCTCTGCCGGTAAAATGCCGGCAGCCTTGCTCTGCTTTTGCCCATAATTGTTCCTTTCCCGCCTGTTCAGCCAGGCGCTTCCACTCTTTCGTTTCTGCTTTCGTGTCCGGTGTAATGATTTCAACAAATCCCCATCCTTGCGGTTTGGCTATGAGGTCGATAAAAAGCCTACGGCGATAGATATAATCCCGCTGTGCTTTCCGGGTAAACTTCGACTTGATCTCGACCACATCCACCCGTCCGTCTGCATAGGTGAGCTTATAGTCTGCCGTGTAATGCGCCGCCGGGAGTTTCACTGCACAGTATTCTTCCTCTTGCAGCAGCGTCCACTTCGGGTGCGGTTCTGCTGACACGATCTTGCCGGACTGAATGCCGGGCAAGATCGTGCCGATGTAATACACATACTCTCCGTAGGAATCAAAAGTTTTGTTCAACCGCCCAGCAGCGCTTGCGGCCTCCGCCATTGGCTGCGTATGGGTACACTTTCCCCGTTGTCTGGCTGCTATTTGAGCCTCCGCCTGCGCACGGTAGCGCGGCGGCAGATCGTCCAGTTCCAGTCTGGCGCTCATGGCTGGTTCCTCCTGTTCTTCCGCCGGGTGTCCGGCTTCTTTTTCAGTTTCACGATCAGGTGCTTGGTGTTATTGCCGGTGATATGCTGCTCACACTCACGCAGGGTATAACCGGGGTATTTTTTCTCCCAGTATTCACGATCATCCGGCAAAGCAAACGCTTCGTCAAAGCGCTTGCGGCTCCATCTGGTGTCGTTCGGACGCGGGGTTTTCGGCTTTTGCAGCCCTTGGCTCTGTCGCCAGCGCCGGATACGGGCGCGGGCTTTCGTCATGTAGGTTGTCAGGCGTTCAAAGCTGGAACAGGTCAGGTCGATAGGTTCAACTTTCACAAGCCCCATCGGCCGCCCGGTGCTGTCCCGCCACAAGTCCTTGATCTCCTGCCATGTCAGATTGCCTTGCAGGATCGCATGATGGTGGTGTCTGCCGGTAACTTTCCCGTCCTCGTCCATCACGCTGTACTCTGCAACCTGCATCCACTTGGATGCTTCTCGACCCATCTTTTTGCAGAAGCGCTTCAAGCGGCGGGTAAAATTCGTCCAGTCCCGGTCTACTTGGTTAAAATCTCCGGGTGCTGGCTGGTGGTCGTGGTCGTATGTAAACGTGACTGCCCAGTCGCTTTCCCCGAAATTCGTATAGGCCAGCTGGCAGAAATACCGCCTTGCTATCATGTCGTTATACTTCTGCTGCGCAATGGAGGTTGCCAGCTCTCTTTTGCGGCGAGCGGATGCTGTATGCTCTTTGTCCGTTGTTTCAAAGAGATCCACTTCTGCATAATCGGACGTTCCAAGAATGTGTCTCTGCTCCCGAATGTACCATGCCCGCACCGTTCACTTCCTCCTTCCGCAAGGTTCTACTGGGATTTTCTTTTCTGTGGACCAAACACACACGGCTTCGCAGGACAAGGGGGACACAACGCCGGGCAGGTCTTTCTAAGTTTCCCATTCCGTCAAGCCATACAGACCCGCCCTCGTTTTCTCCCCCTTGACCCCCGCTTTCCCCGGCGTGTTCTTCCGTGGTCGCTAGATTAAGTTACACATACAAGCCCCCTGCCGCCTCGTCAGGGCGGCAATTTTACGACGGGCTTGCTATTTTCAGGCTGTTAACTTTCGCACTCGCTTCTTTTTTCGTAAAACTCGCAGGTGTCCTCCGGGTCCGTGTTCTCCGTTCCTTTCGGTGACAGGCCGTTATAGCAGAACCAGCTTTTAGCGTCATGGTAATAGCAGGTGCAGCAGGTGTTTTCAGGCTCCACGTTTGCCTCCCGTATAAAAACGTTCCATCGTTTCGCGGTACACCTTGAAGCACTCCGGGCACAAGTCACCAACTCCAAAGAAGTCCCTTGTTTCAAGCGCCCACCCATCCAGTGCCTTCTGGTCAAACCGACCATCATCGAACCGTTCTGCAAATACCTGCTTCCGGCAACGGTTGCAGATAAACATTGCTCCGTTCTGTCTCATTGCACTTTCTCCAACTTCATAACCTCAAAATCTTCAAGATTCGGGTGCAACTTCTTCCTCTCGATCCCGAACTCTGCCCTTGCTCAGTGCCAGAGGACCACGTTTGACGAATGGGCCAGATATGTTGTTCCGTTAATTTTGACCTGTAACTGGTCGCCTTCATAATCGTTCCAGCTATCCACCTTGCCCTCAATTACGGTTCCATCCGGCATTTTAATCTGTGCCTGCGAATATTCGTAGGTCAAATCAATTACCTGCTTGTTGCATCCCGTCATCAGCAAAACGCTTGCCGCCGCAGATGCTCCCACCATAAAAATCTTTCTCATTTCTTTGCCTCCTGCTTTTCATTGAGTTTTACTACCGGCTGCGGCTGGTCGCTGCGGTTCAGCGGCTTATCAAAGCACACATTCCATGGATCGCCCTCCGGCTTGTCATGCCATGCCAGGGCGTGGCGAATAACAAGCCATACCTGTTCTGCCCGGTACGGCACCTTCATTACGTCTGAGGTCGGGGCGGGGAGAACGTATCTGCTGTACAGCCGTTCCATTTCTAGCAGCATGGTATTTCTGCGGTCTATCGCAACATTAAAAGCGTTTTTACGCTGTTCCTCGCTCTGAAACGCATTGCTTTCCGCGTCCGAGTAGAATTTTGCAAAGCACAAGTCTTCTGCCAGATCCCAGAACTGTCCCATGTGCAGCCGCAGATACCACTCGCAGGCAGTCTGCACAGCCTCCGCCACTGGGCGGCTCATGGTCAGCGTGATGGTCTCGATTTCGGTAGGTGCGTCATTCTTCTTCACCATAGTGCGGCTCCTTTGCCCCCCGGCCAGTGACGGCGCTGGCTGCGCTCAAACTTCCGGGCCATCGCTGCTGTCTGAATAGCTTCCACGGCCAGAGCAACAGCCCGGTCATATACACCCTTCGTGGAAATCTGCGGATTGTTGGAGTAAACATTCATCCACATTGCATTGAGTTCCTGACGCAGACCGTTCATTTCCTGCACAGCTTCCACGACTTCTTCTTGGATGATTCCCGCGCCCTCATGCGGTCCTGCAAACATCCGAAACTTCTTGTTTGCAGCGGCCAGCTCAATTTTGACCAGCCGCTTCACGTCATTTTTCACTGCATCCATGGTCAACCCTCCGTCCGGCTCTTGATCTCAGCCAGCAGATCATCCAGCGGAACATTTGCAAGAGAAAACCCGGCCTCGCCTTCGTCCTCAACAGAGACCAAGAGTGCAGAGGAAAAGCACAAAACGGGGCGAACACCATAGGAGTAGCTGCACCAGTTGCCGTCGTAGGAGCCATCGGTGTAGACGCTCCAGACGTTGCTGCCATTGCTGGCGCGCGGAGAGCTGTTCGGCGTACCGTAAGGAGTTGCCAGCCACCACGGCACATCTGCCTTCGGAATCAGCCGCCAATACTTGCCATACTGGCGCAGGGTCAGCAAGCCAATCCGGTACTCGACAGTTCCATATTCAGTCTGGCCGGTCGTATCCTGCAGATCAATCTTGAACGGGATGAAAATATCCAGCGGCGTGCCTTTCTCGGTAAACTCTGCCAAACGGTTGCCCAGATACGACATGATCTCGCTCCGGCGCAGATCATTGGGGCATTCCGGGTCGTCTCCCTCACGGAACGGCATTTTCGTCCAAATGTCCTTTGCCAGTACAAGGCAGCCGTGTTCGTCCGCATCCAGCTTCACAAACTCCTTGCCCAGCGCTCTGAAGATGCCACCATTTTTCACATCACCCAAGGTTACACTTTTCAAAATCTTGCTCATCGTTATTCCTCCACTAAAACCACATTGGCCCAGCTGGTCTCGTATGTTTTCCCGTCAATCGTGACTTTCACGATACGATCATTGTGTGCAAACGAACTTACCTTGTCCGCCCGTCCTTTGTCCAGTAAAGTGCCGTCCGGCAGGTAAACATATACCGTCTTGACCGGTTTTTCACCGCTTGCTGTGCCCTTGACTGCTTCACACCCAGTCAGTGTTACGCACAGCGCGGCAGTGCAGGTGGACAAAGCCAGCAGTTCCAAAGTCTTACGCATCGTTTTTGTCCTCCTGTTCGCTCAAGTCCTCCACATCGGCAACATCCCTAGTCTTTTTCACCATGTCTGCAAGCTCACGCAGTCCAGACTTTGCCAGAGGTTCCAGCTTTACAGGAAGCACTGCGCCGCGCACCACCATTCCGTCCTTGATAACATAGTAGCGTCCGCCGCTCGCCATCTTCCTGGCGCAGTATTTGAAATATCCGCTCTTGCGGATTTCATCTGCTACTGGCATGATCTGCTTCGCATCCACAAAACCGACCGTTCCCGAAACAGGCTCGATCATTGGAACCAGTTCACACCCGCAGTACCGGATACCGATTCTTCCGGTCACGCAGTCCATTTCTCCGTCTGCCGTGTCGTCCAAATCCATCCCTTCGATGTGATGGAGATCATCCGGGCAGTCATTATCAAACTCGATGTCTGCCCATTTCTTTTTGCTGATGCCCAGGAGGGTTGCCAACTCACTTTCATTTTGTGCCTTCGGAAATCCGGTCAGCGGGAAGATTGCCGTTTTGGTTCCAATGTACAAATCATAGGTTCTGCAATCGTCATAGAACACTTTGTAGAGTTTACAGTACCCATCTGCCTTAATGAGCTTTGCGATTGCTGCCAGCTTCATTTGCTTCTCCTTTCAATTTCGATAGCCTGAACTTCAAACTTTTCGTACTCCGGGTAATGATTCTCGGCCTGCTCCTTGGCTTTTTCAACAGCCTGTTCAGCGCTGTCCGCATCCAGCCGGTACGGCAGCCAACCCGGCCACCCACCAGCACCGGTCGCTTTCAGCAAAATGTAGTACCTCTGCATCGGTGTGTTCTCCTTTCAGTTTTGGGCAATCCCGGAGTTGAACCGGGCCGGGCCTGTTCCCATGCTCACAAAAAAGGCCGCCGCAGCGGGCGGCCTGTGTCAGGAGTTGTGCGACCTTATTTTCAAAATTTTCTTTGCTTCCTCTGCGTGGAGAAGGACGCTGTCCCGGCAGGTCATACCCGGTTCTTGCAGCTCATAGAGTTTGCACTCTTTCGTGCATCCCTTACTGCCTTTTCGGGCCTGCTCATTACACGTTATAAATCGTGCGGACAGAATCCGTGTCAGCGTTTCATTGTCCATCATGCCACCAGATAAAGCCAAAGGAACTTAATCAGTGCGGCAGGCACAAAGAAAATCAGTGCCGCCCACAGTGCCACAGCTGCCAAAACCATCAGAACACCCAGTGTTTTCACAAATCCGTCCATTGCTTTTTCTCCTTTTAAGTTCAATTCTTGCCCAAGCTGCAAGGTCTTTCCAGTTTTCAGATTCCCGGTGACATGGAGTATCGCTGGCGCGTTTATCAACTGCTTCTGCAAGTTTTTCAACGCACAAGTCAGGCAACTCCTCAATGTGTGATTCAAAAAACATAGCCATGACATCCAGCGGGGCACCCGCAGCAGCAATAGCCAAAACTTCTGCGTCATTTTTCTTGTCTCCGTGCGTTTGGAGCTTACCCCACATCACTTCGCTGCCTCCTGGATGATCCAGACCCGGTGCGTTCCATAGCCTTGCCAGCTCAGTGCATCTTCGTGGCTTCCAGAAACGGCTATGTCCAAGTGTTTTCCCTGGATTCCCGCTCCTTTGTCCTGAACGATCCGCACTCCTACATCCTCGATATAGAGGACAGTCCCGAACGGAAAAACGTCTGGGTCTGCCGCCACCGTCACGCCAACCTCCACGGGTGCGCCGCTGGCCGTGATTCCGGTTCCTGTGCCGCAGATATGCTCCCGCTTTTCGGTGCAGTAGGCCGTGCAGAGAAAATCGCCAGCATCCTCAACTAGCAATTTTCCATCCAGTCGGTCCCGTGCTTTCAGAGAATCCCGCAGGGTATCGGCGTACTCTGCAATCTCTTTCGACACGCCCTCCCAGTCCTCATACCGGGACTTGTAAATATCCCGCTGACATTCCAGATCATCAATACGGTGATAAAGCACGCCGGTCTGTATACCTGCAATCATGACCGCCACCAGAGCGATTTTCCCCACATCAATTTTCATATTCTTTCCTTTCCGAGAAGTGTTTTTTCGTAACTGCAATCGGAAATTCTTCAATCTCCGATGCCCACCGAGCGGTCCCGATGCCGTATGTAGTTTCCCATACCAGTGGGAATCCGCCAATCCCGTCAAACAGGCTTCCCAGCTTTGCGCCATCGCCCATGTATGACTTCATTTTTTGGGCAATCCAGAACCACTGCGGCAGGGCAATGGAATTTCCAAGTGCTTTGTACCGTGGACTGTCTGCCGGCTTATGCTTTTTTCCTTTGGTGTCCGTCCACTCTCCAATGTCCGTCCATCCATCCGGGTAGCCCTGCAACCGCTCACATTCTGTCGGTGTCAGCCTGCGGACAATCCATCTTGTTCTCTGCCCAGCAAGTACCGCCTGCTGGTTCCCGCCCGCTGATTCTCTGGACGGAAGTGCTGGGAATGTGCCATCTTCGCCATATACCCGCCGCGCCTGGGTGTCCCATGGATTCAGGCAGCCGGAGTATTCGATTGTCACAGCCTGCGCATCGTGCATGGTGTCCAGCGTCCCGGATTTTTCCTTACTGGCGTAGGCGTGGGCCTGTCCATTGCCGATGCCGTAGCTTGTGACCTGCCCCGGCACGGCCACGAGCGGTGTATTTCCCCCACCTGTTCCCCAACGGGCTACGACAGTTGGGGAACAGGTGGGGACTTCCTTGTACCGTGCGTCCTGCGCATGGTTTTCAAAAACAACAGGCTTGTCTGCCGGGTGGTCCGTAATCATTGGGACATACCCGCCGCCAAGGCCCATACTCGCCGGTAATGTTGGGCAAATACCCGTCTGCGTGACCGTTGCGTGAACCTGATTGCTTTCCAAAACTACCGGTTGCGCAGGGTTTTCTTCTTGAATGCTGTATACCACCGCGTGCCGGTCAACAGTGTTAACTGTAAAGGATCCGTTTTCTCTTACGCCTGACCCGTTCTGGTTTGTTTTCCGGTCAACCGTATTCCCGCTAATGCAGTATGTCGGTTCTCGAATCAGTTGGAAGAGCGTTTGGTCTTGGAGTGTCGATAGTGTCCCGGTTTTCTCCGTCTGCACCAGCGCACCCTTGCCGCCGCCTGCGCATCCCGAACGTATTTTCAAGGTGTAGGCTGCGTTCTGCCCCCCCTCTGCCACCACTCGATCATTTCCAGCAGAGCAGTTTGTAGTAAGTCCGGCAACTTCTTTCCACGCCGGGATGCGCGGGTCAGGATGCCTTGACAGGCTCGTGCGCTCAAATAATATTTCTCCGGCGCGTTGACCTCCAAGGTCGAGGACAAGAGCGATACGCTTTCGGCGCTGGGCCACTCCGAAATATTGACTGTCCAGCTGTCTCCACGCCAAAGACCATCCGTTTCCGGCGATTGCTCCGGCTTTGCTCCATCTGCCCCCCCCTCGGAGGTCTAGGAATAACAGCGTTTGGTTGCTCCACGCGGGCAAGTTCTTCCAGGACTGCTCGGAAGTTCTCTCCGTTGTTACTGGAGAAGGCTCCGGGTACGTTCTCCCAAATAGCGAAAGTTGGGTACATTCCATTTGTCGCTTTCCTCATTTCCTTGATGATTCGCACAGCCTCAACAAAAAGACCAGATCGTTCTCCGGCAAGTCCCGCCCTACGTCCCGCAATGGACAAATCCTGGCACGGACTGCCGAACGTGATGCAGTCCACCGGCTCGATTTCATCACCGTGGATTTTTGTTATATCTCCCAGATGAATCATACTGACCTCATTTCTTTTTGCACGGACGGCCGGCATCGAACCGGCTTTCCTGCTTATGGGGGATAGTCAGAAGCAGGATCATCCTCTATGCGTCCGCATATCAGACCCGCCCGGCAAGAGAGCGCCGGACGGGGCGGCCACGGCAATGGCCTATCGCTTTTGTTCCTGGGCGGATTGAACAGGGCATTTCTACGCTCATGCTGCGGCGCACCCATTCCCGTCAAATCCATGCGGGTGCGTCTTTCGCGGAAATGGCAGCCCGGTCTTTCACCGGGCTTGAACGGAAAGGAGGACGCTGCTGTACAGCACCATTCCGCTATGCCGGACGGCTGATTTCCTGACCGTACCGGCTTCCATGGAAAACTCAACTCGGCGCATACAGGGTCCGGCCCTGCTTGCAGCGCTCAATGCCTAGAAAAAGCGCCATGTGCCATATAAAAGCAGCCCCGCTTCTGCGGTGCAGGGCTGCTTATTTCACGGTTGAGAAGAACCATGCTTTGTATCAGCGGCATTGTTTTTCTCGTAGTGCTCGCACTCCACGTTGTAACCACTGCAAGGCGCGCACCGGGCTGTGGTTATCTTGAATGTGTGCTTGCACTGTTCTTCAGTGCCCTTTTGTTTTCCCTTGTGCAGGGATACTCTGGTATGTGTACTTCTTGCCAAGCTCTTAATCTTCCTTGCTTTATATAAATAGGTGTTTCGGCCCAAAGGCTTTGGGTTTCGACGCTTGTCCTGCACCGCTTCCCAGCGCACCGGTGGATTGAAGTTTTTCCGCAATTTCATCCAGATTTTGAAACTGCTGAAGTCGCTTTCCCATGTTCCGAATGTTTCATCCATCCACTTGAACATTTCTTTTACGGCTTCTGGCAATTCAAATTTTCCATCACATAGGGGTCCCGGCACTTCCTCAACATCCGGCATGGTTGTCGGCAGTTCTATTCGCTCACCATTCGGAAGATCATAGTAGGCGGTGCCTCTGCTCACTCTTCTACCTCCATGATGTGCGTTGCGATCATGTCAGCCATGTGCAGGCACAGGGCTTCCGGGCAGCGGTCGTATACTTTGCTGAGCGTTCCCCAGTCCTGTTCTCCGCTATATGCTCCCATGTGCCACCTGATTGCCAGGGCTTCCGTGTCGGTCAAGAAAATCCAGTCTTTGATAATGCTGACGGATGCTTCACCGTGTCCCATCAAGTGACTATCTTCATAACGGTAACTGCCATCCGGCTTTTTGATGTACTGCCCAGCCTTGCAAACGTCATGGAGTAACGCGGCGGTCAAGACTGCGTCCTTATTGCATTTTGCAAACTGCGGCATCTTGTCGCATAATTCCAGGGCAGCTCTTGCCACATTGAGAGAATGCAGCACCAGACCGCCGGGGACATTCAGGTGATGCTTCGCGCTGGCCGGGGAATTGTAAAAGTCCAGTTCTTCCAGCACCCGCATCAGTGCCATACCGCCGCGCCTACCCTCAATAGCCCGTACCAAAAGGCTTTTGAACTGGTCTTTCAGCGAGATTCTTGTTGCTTCATCCATAGGTCATTCCCACCTCTCAATCCCAGTCCCGGACTTCATTGTTCCAGTCATAAGCCTTTTTGACCAAAGTGTCCAGCAACACCGGCACTGCCCATGCAACGGCAATGAGATCTGGGTTGTAATTGATTTTGAACAGCCAGCAGACACCCCAGATCAGGGTTGAAAAAATGCCATACAGCACGCCGAACACCAGCAGGCTTTCTCCCAGGTGCAGCGCATCGCGGCGGAAGCGCCGCCAGTTGAATGTCTTGTTGAAGTTGTTGATTGCTCTGTGAAGTTTTTCAAGAATCATTTTTTCTTTTCCTCCATGTGAAACAGGCTGGTTTGACTTGTGTACTCAGAAAACCGTTCTTCTTCCAACTGGAAATAGAACGGATCAATTTCAAATCCGATAAAATCAAGTCCAGCCTCATATGCTGCTATGCGGCTGCTTCCACTTCCAAGATGGGTGTCAAGAACCTTCTGCCCTGGCTCTGCATAGTTTTTGAAAATCCAGTCATAAAGAGCAACCGGCTTCTGCGTTGGGTGGATGCGTTTTTCGTTTAAGCTCTTGTTGCCCTGCATGGTGCCACCTTCTGTGATGCTTTTTCCCTGCATCATGCCGGACCACATATACCGGAACATTCTCACTGAGGAAAACAAATCTGTCGCCGCAATCTCGCAATCTGAAAAGCTAGAATTTCCATTGCACTTATCCCACACGATCCGTCCAGTAGCAAACTGGTAGTCAAAATAATTACAGCCCCATACAATATAGCGGCGGCACACTCGAAGCAGCTCCCTGAAATACTCCGGTTCTGGTTTACTCCAAGCAGGAGAAACGGGGTAGTCACGATGTACGCCTATTTTGCTGACTTTTGATCCGTAAAATCCTCTGCGTTCCGGGCCAGAGAAATACGGTGGATCCACAACCGCCAAATCAAAATAATTATCCGGGAACAGTTCCATTGCCGGCAGGCAGTCCATGTTATAGCAATGGTTCAGCTTAAACACTTCTCCCATGCCTTACTCCGCCGGGCAATCCGCCCGATACCTGAACCGCTGCTTTGCGTTGTATAATCGCTGCTGCCCAAGCTCTGCACTATATCCTGCGCGACCATTGGCATCCATCTTTCCAGTGTCACCGCGCTTCAGTTCCTTATAGATGGTGGAATAGTTGAAGCTCATCGCCCTGGCGATTCCGGCAACACTCTGTCCGGCATTGTACCGGGCTTCCAGCGCCTTGCGGTCATCCTGCGTCATGTGTTTTGCCATTCCTGTTCCCTCGCTTTCCTGAAAAATGCGCAAAAAAAAATAACGCAAGAGAATCCGCTAAGATTTCTCTTGCGTTTTCTCTTGCGTTTATTTTACAAATTCAGCAAAAGCCCTTCCCCTTGTGCTTGACAGGCAGAACGGGGTGTGCTATATTTGTTTCAAATTTGAAGTATATGCTCAAAGGAGAACCTATGGCACAGAATCGACAGGA